>JAIDME010000066.1:13302-24925 GCA_029050705.1 Acetatifactor sp. | reverse complement strand
CCAAAAGCGGTCTTTCGGATAGCCCAGTACCACAAGTCCGTTTTCTGCTTCTCCTGTAAAGGTCGGATACCCGTCTATATATCCACGGGTCAGGCTCGCAATGTCCGAAACAGAATATGACATAGGTATAGTTTCGGGAAGATTATCTGTCTGCCACACCACCTGCATCGTTTTGTTATCAATAAAGATTGCCCATACATTAGAGTTTTTCAATTCAAGTGATACATTTTCAGACAAGCTGTATCCATTCTCATTTTGCAGCAGATTATCCGCAACTTCCTCTGCAGTTTTCCAGGGATAAGCATTTGGAGCATTACTTACAGTATATACGGCTAACAATACGAAATTTAAAATAATCAGCAAAACCGAAGATAGAAGCATGATGCTGACAAAACGTCGTATCAGTTTAGGTACGCTTTTCATATTATTTGCCCTCCACGATGAGCTTATATCCAAGCCCTTTAATCGTTATCAGAGATACGGGGTGAGATGGGTTGGTTTCAATCTTTTCTCTTATGCGGCGAATATGTGCCATCAAAGAATTCTCGTAACCGAAAGGATTGTCGCCCCATGCGGCCTCACACAATGCATCAATCGTAACGATTCGCCCTGCGTTCCGGTATAGAGCGGCAAGAATGTCATGTTCTTTTGCCGTAAGCGGGATATGTTCGCCATTCTTTATGATTTCTGCACGGTCAAAGTCAATTTCACTGTTTTGAAGCTTAACAAGAGGATTTTCGTCTTTGTAACTTCTTCTGAGAATTGCATTGACACGAAATAGCAGTTCTTTCGGCAAAAATGGTTTTACCACATAGTCATCTGCACCAAGTCCGAAGCCGCGAAATTTGTCCTCATCCTCTCCACGGGCTGTTAAAAACAGCACAGGATAGTCAGAAGTACTTTTAAGTTGTTTCATAAGGTTGAAACCGCTGCCATCAGGGAGCATAACATCAAGAATGGCAATCTCCGGGTGCCAGGTTTCTGAAATAGCAATCGCTTCTTTTACTGTTTTCCCAGTCTGAATATTTTGAAATCCATCCTCATTTAAGATGGATACTACCATATCTAAAAGTTCCTGCTCATCATCCACAAGCATAATTCGTTTTTGCTTTAAGTAATCAAAGCTCATACAGATGCCTCCTTTTCACTCCTGATTATAACATGAAATTGTGCCTGTTACTAATGTTGAGGGTAAATATAAGGTAAATGTAAGGTAGAGAGAAGGTTAGCGCAAGGTTGGGGCAGTACAATGAATCTGCAGTAATGAGGAAGGAGCAAATAAAATGAATATCATTGAAACCAAAAATTTAACCAAATCCTATGCTGACTTTACCGCAGTCTCGGAGGTCAATCTGCATATTCCCAAAGGAGCTGTTTATGGATTCTTAGGTCCAAACGGTGCGGGAAAGTCTACTACAATGAAAATGCTGCTGGGACTTATCAAACCGACAAAGGGTTTGTTCACGATTGATGGGAAGAAATACCCTGAAAACAGAGTGGAGATATTAAAAGAAGTTGGTTCATTTATTGAAGCCCCCGCTTTTTACGGGAATTTAAGCGGTGAAGAAAATCTTGAAATTATTCGCAGGATATTGGGACTTCCCAAATCCTCTGTATCTGAAGCTCTCGAAATTGCAGGGCTGACACAGTATAAGAAACGGCTTGCCAAGAAGTACTCCCTTGGAATGAAACAAAGGCTGGGACTTGCAAGTGCATTGATAGGGAAACCGCCTATTTTGATCCTGGATGAGCCGACAAACGGACTTGACCCTGTGGGCATCCACGAAATCAGAACGCTTATCCGCTCTCTGCCAAATAAATGGGGTTGTACTGTTTTGGTATCGTCACATCTGTTGTCTGAAATTGAGCTGATGGCTGATAATATCGGTATCTTAAATCACGGGCATCTGCTGTTTGAGGGAACGCTTGTGGAGTTGAAATTCAGTGCTGCATCCAAAGGGTATCCTACTGATAATCTCGAAGATACTTTCCTCGCTCTGATTGATGCTGACAACCGGAAAAGAGGTGCTGTAAGATGAGCGTTTTTCTGGAATGTAAAAAGATAAAACGAACCGGATTTTTGCCTGCATTTTTAGGCGGCGGTATTCTGGCGGCGGCTGTTCCCGTTGTCAATATGGCTGTCCGTTCAGAAATGTATATCACGCAGCACGGCACTCCCGTTCAAATTCTGCTGCGTGCAAACTGGCAGATGATGGCAATGCTGAATGTGCTGCTTGTTGCAGCAGGAGCCTGTCTTTTATATCATACCGAATATGCTGACAATGCCATGCAGAAAATGAAGTCACTCCCCATCCGGGAAAGCTCCGGTTTTTTCGGAAAAGTCATTTTGACAATTCTTATGAGCGCGTTGGTGCTTGTAACAGAAGCAGGAGCGATGGCATTTTGCTCGTATCACTGGTTTGGAATAAGAAACGGTCTTTGGAGTGAGTTGTGTGAAAACTTTGGGTATGCATTTCTGCTGACAATGCCATGCATTGTCATATCGCTCCTTATCTCGGAAGCCTGCAGAAATATGTGGGTATCGCTGGGTATTGGCGTTGTCTGCATTTTTACTGCTACAATGCTGCCGACAAACAACTTTGCCCTTTCGATCTTTCCGTTTGCAATCCCGTTTCAGATGTTAGCAGGTACTGATATGACACGGATAATGCATTATATTTATGCGGCAGTTGCGGAGCTTGCAGTTTTCAGTCTGGCGGAGCTGATTTTTATCAAAGTAAGGAGGTCGTTTGAATGAATTTTTTATCACTTGTCAGCGTTGAATTTAAAAAAATAAAGCACTCAAAGATATTTTTAATTCTGCTTGCTGCTACAGTTATCCTGTGGATACCATCCGTTTTGAATGCTCACATGAATTTTGGGATGCTGGCGGAGGGTATTTCTCCGGAAAATAATTTCTTTATTCAAGGCTTTATGGGAATGTCGTGGTTTATGTTCCCTGCAAGTATGGTGGTTGGAACAGTCCTTTTGAGCCAGACGGAAATCAAGAATAAAGGTGTTCTGAAAATGCTTGCCTTGCCGGTCAGCACAATAAAGCTCTGTCTGGCTAAGTTTGTTGTGCTGCTTGTGTTGGCAGCAATGCAGCTTTTAATGATGGCAGGTATGTATTATATCAGTGCCGCTATTTCTTCTCAGACCCAGGGTTACAATTTCGTTCTGCCGCCGCTGTTTGCTGCAAAAGAAATTGTTCTCCTGTTTCTGTCTGCCATACCGATGATTGCTTTTTTCTGGATGCTGTCTGTATGCATTCAGACAACGATATTCTCCGTTGGTATTGGTTTGGCATCCATTGTGCCGTCTGTACTGATGATCAACACAAAAATATGGTTTGCCTATCCGATGTCATATCCGTTTTTCGTTATCACATCGGAGTACGGAAAACTTGCTGTAAATCTTGACACAGCGCAGGTGGAGCTTATACCCTGGATACCTGTTGCCATTGTCATCACAATTATATGTTCAGGCATTTCCTGTATCCGTTTCGGGCAGGCTGAAAGGAGATAAAAATTATGAAGAACAAAATTCTAACCGCTGTCAGCACCATTATGCTTTTTGTGCCCTGGACGATCCTCCCGCTTAGGACGTTTGATTGGGCATTGGAGTTACCTGCTGCTGAAATCATGATCGCCTGCTACGCAATATTTATGGTATTCAGCGGAATATTTACAATCATTTCGTATGTAAAAGCAAAAGTTCAAAACAATTTGATGAAAGTCTGCTTAATTGTTAACTGTCTTTATGCAGCTGCAGGTGTCGCGTTTTTAGGTATGATGATTAAAAGTAAGTTAATGTGAGTGAGGTGAGCCGTTATGAAAAAAGTAAAAATCATAATCTCTGCCATTTTGATTTTGTGTCTTACTGTTTGTTTTGCAGGATGCAGCTCCAACCACGATAAGGGTAGCTTGAAAGATAATCTTATTGACGGTTGGAATAATTGGATGCAGTCCTTCAGTAAACTTATTGTTTTGAAAGGTGAAAATTTAACCGGAAGCCTTGAACTGGTGGTGCAAGATGCGGAAGATTAGAAAACACAAGACCTATATAGAGTATGCAGCAATGAGTATTGGCAGTGTTTTAACAGGGATATTGCTAATACCCATAGGCATACTTGCAGTAATGATTTATACCATCTGGGCAATCATCAACCATATTGTCCGTTGGTGTGATAAAAGAGCAATTACGGAGTTTGGAGGTCAGCGGGGACACCGTACTGCCCGAAGTAAAAACGGCGGAGGAATTCAGTGATCTATATCTCATAAACCATCCGAACCAGCTCCGGCGCATATTCCCCGCAATATCTGCGGAAGTCCTCAAAGGATACTTCCCCATCTGAGAAGATTACTTTCCCCTGTGTCTCATCCAGGTGCGTCAGGTACAGCGCAACGGAAAAAGGGAGATGGGGCAGCAGTTGCTTCAGCCATTCCAGATCCTTTCGGATGTATCGGAAAAATTCATTCCCCGAAGGGTGCCTGGCATAGCGCAGATGATCCTGCCAGGGATTAAAGATATTGGTGCGGTCAGTCATCTCCGGATTGATGGCTTCCCTGGGACATTCGTGATCCAGTCGGCCGGCGCCGTGTCTGGTGATATAAGTACGGCTGACATAAATGACCTCAAGGGAATAGGAGGTGGATATATCCTGACTGTGTTCCAGTTCTTTGAGCAGTGCCGCCACATTTTTCATTCCCGTATGTGAGGCTGTCAGATGAGGGGAGTATTCCTCGTTGTCCCAATCCAGCATCAGGCCCTGTCCGCTTTCGAACACTATAATGCGATATTGCTCTGCCATGCGCTCCCAGTCTGCAAGAGCCACATATTTCCTGTAATTTTCGCACATGATTTCAGCGGAGTTATGCAGGACATTATTATCCATGATCAGTTCCGTCCATCTGAGTATCTCCGGACGGATGAATTGTGATGGATATTGATCTCTCAATGTTCTCACACGGGGAATCGTATAATTGTCCCGGATATGTCGGAGCATCCCGGCGATTTTGGCGGAGTCTGTGCCTTCAAAATCGCGGAGGCGCAGGACAAACGACTTTTCTTTGGTTCGAAGGACGGCTTCAAATATACCCATGCCGCAGGAGCCGTGTTTGTCTTTGCCCCGGAGCTGTTCCGTGAGGCTGTTGAGGAGCACGTCGCAGACGGTAGTGCAGGCGCAGTCAGGGTCGGCGTATATGGTGTGAACAGGCAAAGCCCGGGTGTCTTTTTCAACGGTCCGGGCATAATCCTCCATTTCTTCCCCCAGCTTTAACAGATCGGGCAGAAAGGTTCCGGCCCAGTACGTGGGGCATCCTTGATAACTCCCGCTGCCGAGCTGGTGGAAGACAAAACGGAAATCCCCCTCCTCCACGGTATGACCGGACTGAGCGCCGCCGTTGTGGCGCACCACCAGGGCATTTTTACCGCGGCAGAGGAGGTTTACGGTCTGACCCTTTCCCTCATCCCCGAAATTTTTACCGATCACTGCTTTGACTTCTACCATATCAGATGATCACCGGAGAGTGTTCCTATATCTCTGAGGATACTCTTTACCACATCGACAGCTTTTCCGTTCCACTGCGCAAGTATTTCATCTGTACCGGAACCTTTGGCATATTGCATGAGGCTGACAAAGATTTCCGGCAGTACATCCAGATCGTCGGGGTGCAGTTCTATAGCTCTGTTGCCGATCAGATCGCGCCAGTCTTTTCCGCTTTGCTGGACGGAGTAGGAGCCGGCTTTCATGACGATATGGAATATCTCATACTTTTCGGAGGCTTCCTCAAACAGTTCCTTTGCGGTATATTGTGTTTCGGGAATCTTATCTCCGAATACGCGGGTGATCTCATCCCGGGACAGTGTCTTATGGCAGCACTCGTCACCGATGGTAAAGAGAAATCCCTTTTCCTGTCTCTTTTCAAAACAGTCGATTTTGGTATGTCTTGCGGCAAAATACCATGACAGCAGGTAGGATTCTCCGCCGTTTCCGCCGCCTCTTCCTTCAAAATACACATCCAGAAGCTGTTCCGCGATACGAATATCTGCCTCAAACTGGGTGGTCTGCAGAGGTGCCTGGTCACTCCTGGAATCGCCGATGGCCTGAAACATGATGTGGGGATTTGTCACCGGGTTCTTGTCATAGATTTCCAGCATGGTACGGTTCAGCGCACCCTTGGCGATGCTTTCTGACAGATATCCCATGGAGCCTGTTACATCCAGTCCCACGATAATGGCGGTGGATGCGGGATTATCCAGGGAATCGCAGGATTCTCTGTACTTTACTCCATAAGGATTTAAGTGCGCTTTCATGGATTTGGACTGGTACAGATCCTGTACGGTTGACTGACTGTTGATATTCCGGTCAGACCGCAGTCTGTCCCAATCCTTACTTTGATAACTTCCGTGTCCCATATTTTACCTCCTGATATTAAAAAGTTTTGCTGTATATTTCTTCTTCCGTCATGGACAGGGGAATGAATTTGCGTTCCCCGTAGGATTCCGTCAGTACCCTGTCCCATTTTGCAAAGTCTGCTCTGGCATCCGGTTCCGGCGGCTCAATTAGAAAGCGGCGGAAAGGTTCCGGCAGGGGCAGTCCCTGAAGGGGTGGATTTGAATCGGAGTTCGTCGCCGCTGTTAATGCTTTCCTGTCAGGATAGCCCAAAAGTCTGACGGCAACAAGCCGGATGCTTTCCAGATCTGTTTTGGCAATGCAGCGGCTTTTATGTCCGCTCTTTTTCAGATAAGGCATAACGCTTTCCGATGCACCGGGGGTTTCCGAACCTGTATATCCGGCGAACCACCAGCCGCCGTAAAGGTAGATCTGGTGATTTGCAGGATCCACAAAAAGGTTTTCCGCCGTGAATGCGTTCAGCACTATATTGTTATAGTCCAGCAGACAGCAGAGATTTTCCAGTCTGCTCACAACCCACGCCACATGCCGGTCCATAAGCGTGCCCAGCATTTTCAGGGGATAGGTGCTTTCCTTTTTCTCGATGGCGAGGAAAATCCTGCCGTCCTCCAGACGGCATTCCGTTACCACTCTGGGTACATAATTTGCCAGCTCTCGCTCCATATCAGGCGTAGGGTACACAAGTTTTCCTGTCATTTCTCTGTAACGGGCGGCGTAGTCGGCGTGCTCCTGCTCAAACAGATAGATGACATTGCGTTTTGCCACATACATGGTACACAAATCTGTCCTGCGTTTGGTCAGGTATGTGATCTCCATGACTGCACCGTCTTCCCTGACAAGCTCCTCTCTGCTGGCATCCACCCAGAAACCCTCTTCCGGCGCTGGCTTTGGACTTTGGTTCAGCAGTGCCGCAAACTGGTTCCGGAATTGTTCAAAGAGTTTCCTGTCCTGGTCGAATACGGTAGATTTGTTTCCGCAGTAAGGGCAGACAGCAAGATTCTGCTGCTGGTCATAGTCTAAGGTGCCGTTGCACATTTTACATTTCAGAATTGCCATGGCACTGCCTTTTCCTTTCCGGCGTGTTTATGTATTGTTTATATTTCATTAAGTCGCCTTTAATCCTGCATACTCCAGTGCACTGTTTAGAGAAATGGATTTACACTCCGGTTGAATGCAGCTTGCCCCGTGCATGCAGCGGGGAATGTTGTGAAGTGTACGGATGATGGCATATTTTTTGTATTTCCTGTTCTCATGCAAAGCCTTGTCAAGCAATTCATCCATTATGGAACAGACCTTCTGCTCAGTTGCAAAATCTGTTTCAAAGCAGGTTTTTTGTAACTCTGTCCAGTTCAATAAGATACGTCTGTAATTTGGCAAATTATATTTATCAGCAATGGTCTTTAAATTGTTAAAGGCAGCTGCGGCGCAATCCACTCCCCGGGTCTCATCTCTTACATTTTGAATGAGGCTTTTCCAAAATGCAATCTCATCATTTAGTTTCTTTTTTTCTCCGATTTTCCAAAGGCCGGAAGACCATGCTCCTTTTTCGTAGATTATGCCTATATCCAATATTATAAAATATACACTTTTATCCATGTATTGATTCCTTCAGCCTGTTAATATAGCACATTATAGCATTCACGGGTGTATCAGGCAACCTCGTGTTTTCGGCTTTGTATTATTCCGCATACCACTTGGCCTGCTCGTTCCAGATTCGCTTATACTCAGCATTGCTCCCCAGAAGTTCCTCATGCGTACCGTTCCCTGCAACGCGCCCATCCTGCATTACTATGATCCTGTCCGCAAAACGGCACAACCCTACACGATGTGAGATGATCACCGAGGTTTTTCCTTCCGTCAGATCAACAAACTTTTTGAGTATGTCATACTCCACAAGCGGATCGAGAGCGCTTGTCGGCTCGTCAAGAATTATGATGTCAGCGTCTTTATTCAAACCTCTTGCAATCGATATTTTCTGCCATTCCCCGCCAGAAAGCTCAACGCCGTCAAACTCGCGTCCGAGCTGAGTATCCAATTCGCCGACCCGTCGGACGATCTGCTCTATATCTGCAGCCTTTGCACTTTGAAGCAGCTTTTCATCATTATGCATTTGATTCGGAGTGCTCATGCCTATATTTTCACGCATGGTCAGTTGATACCCGACAAAATCCTGAGAAATCACCGAGAATTGGCGGTAAAAGCCGGTCCTTTCAAACTCCTTCGCGTTCTCTCCATCGTATGCAACCTCTCCACTGCATGGTTCATATACTCCTGCAATGATCTTTGAAAGTGTTGTCTTGCCCGAACCGTTTTCACCTACTATGACTACGCGCTCCCCTTTTTTAATAGTAAATGACACATCGTGTAAAACCTCTTTATTATTGACGGGATAGGCAAAGCAGACATTTCTGGCGGCAATTTCATTTTGGAATTTATTAAACGGCTTGTCACCTTCCGTTGCATTATCAAAAAAATCGTAGAAGTCACCAACAAAGTCAGCCTTACTTTTTTCGTCTGCAACCATGCTTATGAGAGCTTCTGTTATTGCCTGAAGACATCCAAAGGCAGATATACAAGCGGCAAACTGTCCAACTGTGATGAACCCTTGGTCGGATAGTTCCTTCTCAATGTCGCGCCAGATTTTCGGTAACCCATCTTCCATCTGCTCCTTCAGGAGATATCGAAATGCGCGCCTTCGGACACTGCTTTGAGCAGAGCCGCAGGGTCTGAATAGTTAATTGTCTCATAGTCGAGAAGGATATTGCGGATTTTTGCAATATGGGCAGGCTCATCATCACAGATTGCTATTTTATAGGACATGAGATACCTCTTATAAGCAGTATTTTTCATAATAAAGCATAGCGCTGAATGAAAAGCAACTTTGACAAAGAGTTTCATTATTATTAATATTGCAAAATAATTGTGTTTTGGTATAATATTTGTGGGTGTTGCCAAAATGGTGTGTGGTTCGCCTTTCGCCAAAATGAGTACATTTTGAGAGCTTCCAATACTTTGGAGGTGGTATGTAATGGAAAATATAGTGAAAGGTACATAAGATGTTTGAGATTGTCGTGGGTATTGTTGGTATAGTGGTGACGATTATCAGTATCATCGTTACTGTTATAAGTATCATTCAATCATCCACAAAAAAGACGAATAAAAAACATCAAAAAAGCAACCGCCCAGCCAAGGAATGAGTTGCTTTTTTGAGTAACTTCTAACTAAGGCGAACCATTGCTGTACGGTAACACCTTTTCTTGGTTTATCTTATCATTACTCAAGTAATTAGTCAATAAATTTTGGTGATGTATTTGAGAGATACCTCATTATTTGCCTGATCTGCTCAGGTTTTTTCAAATGTGCTATGATTATTTTGAAAAATTTTTAGATTCGATATAGTTTTTGCCGCAAAAATAGACGGTCAGATTAACTTATGATATAGTATTATAATAGAGATATAATGAAAGGATAAATGGTGATGGCAAAATTAAGGGCGCTTATAATTGGAGTAAGCGAACACACTTCAATTTCCGCAAACAATCTGCCTTTTTGTAAAAATGATATTTTTGCTGTAAAGCAAGCCTTTATTCAAGGCCTAAAGGTTGATCCATCAGAATTATTTCTATGTGGAGCAATGGGTACTGTGACAGCGGCAGAGGTAATTTCTGCATTACACCATCTGTCTGATATTTCAGAAGAAGACGATTCTATACTTTTATACTTTTCTGGGCATGGCACTACGGTAACGGATTCTCATTATTTAGTTCTAAGTGATCAATTAATCAAAACTCAGGAATTAATAAAGTATTTAGATAATATTAATGCCAAGAACAAGGTGTTATTTCTTGACTGTTGCTTGGCTGGTAACTTTACCGTTGATGGAACTGCCGTTTTTAATATAAATGAATCAGTGGATGAGTTTGCTGGTAGAGGATATGCTGTTTTGGCTTCATGTAATGCACAGCAATATTCCTATGGGCACCCTGATAAACCTATTAGTTTATTTACAAGTTTTCTATGTCAGGCTCTTACGCATAATTTAGTTATTAAAGAGGGGAAGAAGTCCTTAAATGATATTCATAAGCTGTTGTTTATGCTTTTAGAAATCTGGAATAAGAATAACCCCACACAAGTACAAACACCTGTATATAGAGCCAATATGGGTGGAACAATTTATTTTGATGTACAAGAATATCATCTTTATGTTGCAGAAAAATTCTTCTCCGAATGCGAATCCTATATTATTTATTCTGTTGAGCCTGTGCATAGCGCTATTGCTAAAAGGTTTAGTGTCCAAGTCATTCTAAAACAACCGATGTCCTTTTCTGAGATTGCTGTTATCAATCACGAAATTGTACAAACTGTAAAATACCTAAAAATCTATGAAAACAAGGAGCAGGAAGAAAAATGGGAAAATAAATCTGCAAATCTTGTGTTCTGCTATTTTGGCCTTGATGAGACTGACATGATAAACACAAATTATCTTTGTCATACTACATGGGCTGATGAGACGCAGGATAAGAATCAATGGTATCCACTATATAAAAACTGTGAAGTAATTGATGATATTCATTTTAATGTTCACTCGTATTATGAAAGTCTAAAATCTTTTACAGAAGAGCATACAGCTACTAAAGAAAAAGTGATTGTAGAAACAAGAGTTATTATTACACGCATGGTAACTTTAGCAGAACAGATCATCTCATTGTATAACGAATATCTTAACGGCACAAAAAGCGAAAGTGACTTCAAAGATGACATGGCAAGGATTACCCCTGAACTTTCAAAATTGTATTTTGCTGAAACCGATTTGGATATTTCCCCCAATGATCTAATAGAGTGGAGTCAACTTTGCTCAAATTTAGCCGGAACCATACATGACTTTACATTGTACTACGGGCAAAATTCATTTTCTAAACGTACACCTGAAAATCGAAAAGCATGCATGGATATGTCAATAAGGCAATATTATAAAGATCTTGAAAAACTGAAAGCTATTGATTCATCATTGTAATCGCTTTGATGCTATTTTTGTATGGATAGCCGCTTTTTTGGTGCAAGAGTATGCAGCCCTTGTTCGGAACGAAGTTTCTGCAATTCCTTTATTATTCATATTGGCAACTAAGTTGTCTTTTGGTATAATATTTGTGGGTGTTGCCAAAATGGTGTGTGGTTCGCCTTTCGCCAAAATGAGTACATTTTGAGAGC
>JAIDME010000066.1:0-13202 GCA_029050705.1 Acetatifactor sp. | reverse complement strand
TTCCAATACTTTGGAGGTGGTATGTAATGGAAAATATAGTGAAAAGTACATAAGATGTTTGAGATTGTCGTGGGTATTGTTGGTATAGTGGTGACGATTATCCGTATCATCGTTACTGTTATAAGTATCATTCAATCATCCACAAAAAGGACGAATAAAAAACATCAAAAAAGCAACCGCCGCTCGCCAAAGTAGGAGGTTGCTAATTTGATTAATAACTTTTAACTCTAAGGCGAACCATTGCTGTACGGTAACACCTTTTCTTGATTTATCTTATCATTACTCAAGTAATTAGTCAATAAATTTTTAATCTGATGTAGTATATGCTGCAAAAACCGTAGTATATAGGTGAAACAGAAAAGGAGGTGATGCGAGTGATCGAGGACGGAAAAATCATTGAATTATTTTTTCGGCGTTCTGAACAAGCCATACGGGAACTCGATGAAAAATACGGGAAAGTCTGCCGGAAACTTTCAAATAATATTGTCAACGACAGACAGGACGCAGAAGAGTGTGTCAATGATGCTTATCTGGGAGCATGGAACGCAATTCCCCCGGCAGAACCCAGCCCGCTTTTGACCTATATTTGTAAGATCGTTCGAAACATTTCCCTGAAAATCTATTGGAGAAAGAAAGCGGCAAAACGAAGCAGCACTTATACGATTGCGATGGAGGAAATCGAAGTCTGTATTGCAGACCCAAACACAGTTGAAACCGAGATTGAAGCCAGGGAGTTAGCCCTTATTATTGAAAGTTTTTTGGACACGCTGACTGCCGAAAATCGCGTTATCTTTGTGCGGCGCTATTGGTTTTACGATAGCTGTAAGGACATTGCCGGGGTTGTAGGGCTTACGGAGAAAAATATCTCCGTGCGGCTGACCCGTATCCGTCAAAAATTGAAAGACTATTTAGCTGAAAGAGAGGTGTTCGTATGACCCCAAAGAAATTTTCTGAAGCCATGAGCGAACTTGACAGCAAGTATGTCAATGAAGCTATCAACTACAAGAAGAAAGTCAGGAAGCCTGTTTGGGTAAAATGGGGCGCGGCCGTGGCATGTCTCTCTGTTATTTTTCTCATTGGAATGTTTGCGCTTCGTACAAACGATAGTTCATCAGTTTCTATTGGGGGCATTGTAAGGGACTACAAAGATGTATATGTTGTGGGAAGCGAGTCCGCCATAGTGTGGCCATGGGAGTATAAGACCGTCGCAGAACAATATACAACCATAAATCTTAACGGCAAAGAGTATTATTCCGGGGGGCGCTCTGTTGACGCTTCGTTTGTCAGCGAATTTATCAGTACAGTGGATGTGATGGGATATGATGATTATACCGATCAGTATCACAAAATAACGAGTGAAGCTTATCGGATTGACGGGATTTCTGAAGATCATATAGTGGCGGTAAAGTTAGGCGAGGAATTCTATCCGTTTAAATATAATAAATATGCTCCTCCGGCAAATTGGGGAGAAGTGCTGGATAATTATACGCCGGAACAAACGCTGCCGCTAACTCAGTTTGCAGAATATGATGGCTATGAAGAAAAAGGTTATTTCAGGCTGAACAATGATTCGTATATCTGGGAAGTTCTTAACGCATGCCGGGACGCCGAGTTTGTTGAAGATGACAGGTGGAGCGAGAGCGATAGAAAATACCTCAGCTTTACTGCTACGTCTGACGCGCTTGGCATCTACAAAGGAGTGTTCAATGTGACGGAAGATGGTTATATCTGGACAAATATATTTGACTACGCCTATATTTTCCGGATTGGTCAGGAGACGGCAGATCAAATAATTTCTTATGCAGTGGAAAACGGAACTGAATCCGAAGCGGAGCCGTACAATTTTTCCCTTGCGGGTACACTGACCGAAATTGCAGAAGGCTACATTCTGATAGATGACACAGTTCTTTGTTCTGACGAGAATGATGGCATGACCTTCAAAGTGTACCTGAACGATCTGCGAATCAGTCGCTGTATAGATTTTGGGGGAATAGGCGTTGGTGATATCGTTGTTGTCTATTTTACGGGAAATATTGATATTGACGCCGGAAATGTAGTTGAAGGTGCATTCTCTTTATCTAAGGGAACAATATACGATGGCGGGGTATCTGTTCCTGAGTAGCCCAATAACACGGTTAATACTTTTTACTGTAGTTATTATACTACAAATACGGCAAAAACTCAAGTCTGTCATTTTAATCCGGAGTCTGCTATAATCATTTTTCGTAACAGTTCAGACAGGTCATTGAATTGTTACCCTGCAGAATCAATTAGAGGCGGAAGGGAGCATTGCCATGGAAAAAAACGAGTTTCAAAAGGAACTGGAATACTTTGACAGAACAGAGGAAATCATCAGGAATAAGCTGGAGAAACTGTATACAGACAAAGCTTCGCTGCGAGAGCAGGTTCTGCGGGAGCGAAAGGATATGTGGGATGAAAACCGGCACCTGATCCTGGAGTTTGATGATGTTATCCTGCTGAGCGCTCAGGAGTCCAACGTAAGTTTTGCGGAGAACCAGTATGAGCGGAACGAACTGGAATTGCAGAGGCTGACGAAGATGGAGAAATCTCCCTATTTTGGCCGCGTGGATTTTGAGGACAGAGAAATAGGCGACAGCGGCACCATCTATATCGGAATCTATAGCCTCACAGAAGAGGAATCCCACGAGGTATATGTGGTGGACTGGAGGGCACCCATTGCGTCCATGTTCTATCAGTTTGATCTTGGGCCTGCCCGGTACGAGGTCAATGGCCACAAAATAGAAGTGGAGATGACGAAGAAAAGGCAATACAAAATAGAGGAAGGCAGATTTCTCTCCGCATATGATACCGATTCGTCCATGTATGACGATATCCTGGGGGAGGTTCTTTCAAACTATTCCGATCACAGGCTGAAGGTTATCATCGGAAGCATCCAGAAAGAACAGAATTCCGCCATACGAAGCGACACCAGGCGCTCCTGCCTGATATACGGACTGGCGGGCAGCGGGAAGACCAGTATAGGCCTTCATCGCCTTGCTTATATCCTTTACTGCAATAAGGATACTATTAAATCGGAAAACATCCTGATTTTGTCAAACAACAATATATTTGAATCCTATATTTCGACCATTCTGCCTGACCTGGGGGAGAGGCCTGCGGAAACAAAAGTGTTTGCTGATCTGCTGGAAGAAGCTTTGGGGGAGGGCATAAAGATTGAGGATTATTATACCCAGCTCAAGCGGCTGGAGGACCGGCAAGGTCTTGACAGAATAAAGTGGCTCCGGATAAAGTATTCTCCGGAGATGCTCCAATATTTTATCGATTATTTTGCTTCCTTTACGTTTCAGATACCCGAAATCCGCTATCAGGAAGAGGCTATAGTGTCGCCGGAGCTTCTGCAGAGCAAAATGAATGTGGGAAAGTCGACCTCCTTTCACTCCGGCTGTGAGAGGCTGAACCATCTGGTCAAAAAGACCATAGAGGACTACTTCCTTCTTCACAAAGAGGAGATCTGCAATAGTCTCGTGGACAGCCAGGAGGATATTATATCCACAAAGGAAGTGAATGTGCTCTATAGAAGGACGATAGAGGAATATGTAAGATCGGCGCGGGAGGAAATCATCCGTCTGAACCGGCTGGATTCCGGGAAGCAGATGCTGGAAGTCTTCTCAAAGTATCTGCGTCAGACAGGGGAAGGTGACGAAGAGGTGGAAAGGCTGTCCGATTCCCTGGAACGGGGGAAGCTATGGTACGAGGACGCGCTTCTTTACCTGTTTGTCAAGGTATTGATGGGAGAGGTTTCACCGTTTGAAAATATCCGTCATATTGTTATCGACGAGGTGCAGGATTATAACTTAGTCCAGCTGTACATTATGAAATATTTATTCCCCAGGGGGAATTTCACGCTGTTGGGCGATATTTACCAGACCGTCAATTCCCTGACTACTATACAGGAGTATGATGATTTTACAAGAGTCTTTGGGTCTGACCTGATGCAGATTCGGCTCAGCAAATGCTATCGTTCCTCCGGCGACATTAACGCGCTGGCATTTGGGCTGATAGACGAGAAGGAGCATCCCATAGCGGAAGAGTACTCTTATTTTGAGCGGACAGTGATGAAGCCGCGATATGTGATATGCAGGGATATGTATTCCTGCCTGGCACCCATATTGGAGCGGCTGGAGAAGTACCATTCTGTGGCGGTGATCGTGAATAGCGATGAAGAAGCCCTTGCAGTAAAATCATACCTTCAGGGTAGGAGGGAGGCGCAGATGATCATATCGCCTGAAGACGAGCTGAAAGACGATGTTGTGATAATTCCTCTGTTGCTTGCGAAAGGGCTGGAATTTGACGCGGTGATTCTGTTTAACTGTATCCATGCCAACGAAAAGAATGTCCATATGCGGCGCAGGGTGTACCTGGGCTGCACAAGGGCGTTGCATGAGTTGTATTTGGTGGAAAAGGACGTGCTGCCGGAGTCTTTGCAGGAATGTAAGCAGTATGTGGAAGTGGAAGAGTGGAATGGGTGAAGCTTCTGTAATTCCTTTGCTATTAATATTGGCAAATAAGTTTTCTTTTGGTATAATACTTGTGGGTGTTATCAAAACGGTGTGTGGTTCGCCTTTCGCCAAAAAGAGTACATTTTGAGAACTTCCAATACTTTGGAGGTGGTATGTAATGGAAAATAAAGTGAAAGGTACATAAAATGTTTGAAATTGTCGTGGGCATTGTTGGTATTGTGGTGACGATTATCAGTATCATTGTTACTGTTATCAGTATCATTCAATCATCCACAAAAAAGACGAATGATAAACATCAAAAAAGCAACCGCCCCGCCAAGGAATAGGTTGCTTTTTGATTGCAAATACTAACTAAGGCGAACCGTTGCCACATGGTAACACCTCTTTTCTTATTTATCCTATCATTACTCAAGTAATTAGTCAATAAATTTATGGTAATGTATTATTCAAACAATAAATTTTGTTGGACTGCATTCTGAATTCTCGATTCCAAACACTCCATTTTTTCAGCCTCGGCGCGACGTGATTCGAACACGCGGTCTTCGCTCCGCTGCGGTCGGTCCAATGCCGAGGTTCGCCGGACCTCGTGGACCCTCTGCGCCCGAACGCAGGTGTTTACTCCGCCGGAGGTCACGGGCCAAACAACATGTAGCATAGAAAAAAATAAACCCTCACTAAAGTGAGGATTTATTTTTTTACTCGGCGCGACGTGATTCGAACACGCGACCTCTGCGTCCCGAACGCAGCGCTCTACCAAGCTGAGCCACGCGCCGACAATATGGACAAAGTAATGTCCGGACAGCGAAAAATCATATCAAGGATGATATCAATTGCACTGTCAACATTAAAATAATAAATAAAAAGGGATTGATTGTCAAGTAAAAAACGCATAAGATAAGTAAATAAAAACAAATTCGATAATTAAGTGAAAAGGGAGAGAGTCAATGTACCATACAATCGTGACGTTGAAAAAGGGAGAAGGGCGCAGCCTGAAAAGCGGAGGAATGTGGGTGTACGATAACGAGATAGATTCCATTGCGGGCGGCTTTGAAAACGGGGATGTGGTGGAGGTCCGCGATTTTGACGGATACTGCATGGGCTGTGGCTACGTCAACACAAATTCCAAAATCAGGGTCAGGATGCTTTCACGAAAAAAGGACACGATTATAGATGCTGCGTTCATAGAGCAGCGCGTGAGGGATGCATGGAACTACCGTAAGGAAAGCATTGATACCTCCAGCTGCCGGGTGATATTCGGGGAGGCAGATTTTCTGCCCGGTATTGTGGTGGACAAGTTTTCGGATGTGCTGGTGGTGGAGTCGCTGGCGCTGGGCATCGACAGGTGGAAGCTGACGATTGTGGAAAGTCTGAAAAAAGTGCTTGCCGAGGACGGCATTGTAATTCGCGGAGTCTATGAGCGCAGCGACGCAAAAGTGCGTCTGCAGGAGGGAATGGAGCGCAGCAAGGGCTTTATAGGGGAGCCCTTTGACACAAAGGTGGAAATCGTTGAAAACGGCGTGCATTATATGGTAGACGTGGAGGACGGGCAAAAGACCGGATTTTTCCTGGATCAGAAGAATAATCGTGCGGCTATCCGCCGGTTTTGCCGGGGCAAGAAGGTGCTGGACTGCTTTACCCACACCGGTTCCTTTGCGTTGAATGCGGGGGCGGCAGGGGCAGACAGCGTTCTCGGCGTGGATGCCTCACAGTTGGCGATAGACCAGGCCACGGAGAATGCAAAACTGAACGGTCTGGAGGACATTGTTAATTTTAAGTGTGCCGATGTGTTTGAACTGCTTCCGGAACTGGAAGCGAAGGGAGAGAAATATGATGTGGTAATTCTGGATCCGCCTGCCTTTACCAAGTCCCGGAATTCCGTGAAAAATGCGGTGAAAGGTTATCGGGAAATCAATGTGCGGGGTATGAAACTGGTTCGCGACGGCGGGGTCCTTGCGACCTGTTCCTGCTCCCACTTTATGGATCCAGACCTGTTTGCAAAGACAATTCGTGAGGCAGCGGCCGGTGCCCACAGGCGTCTCCGCCAGGTGGAATTCCGCACTCAGGGGCCGGACCATCCCATATTATGGGCGGCAGACCAGAGCTATTATTTGAAATTTTACATTTTTCAGGTGTGCGAGGAAAGATAGCGGGTCAAAGTGCCGAAAATGGCAGATTTGTGCGGGAAACAAGGATTTTACAAAGGACGGCAAACTATCGTAAACTAGCGGGAAATGGAGTATTTTTGTAAAAAAATGGTGTGGAAATGGTGTGGAAATCAAAGGGCTGTTAATACACAAAAAAGCCTGTCAAGCCTGCAAAATATCTTCTAATGCTTGAGGGTTATAAGGTGCTGTAATGTCTGAATAACCATAACATATCTTGAAATATATCATTCTTATCGTTTTCGTGCCATATTTATCTCATCTGCAAGAGTCCTGCGTCAAAGCCTTTTCATCTTGACTTTTTAGACTCAAAAGTCCGAAAGTCCCTAAAATGCGCAAACAAGAACCGTCCCCAAGGCTCCTGTGTCCTCAAAAACAGTCCTTTCTGCTCCTCTGCAAGAGGAGTGTGTACACCGCTAGGGGCTCGAACACTGGACACCCTGATTAAGAGGAACTACAAGGGACAAACCTCATTAAAAATTAATAGCTATCTTAAGATAGCCAATCTGCCATTTTGTGGGAAATTTGTGTACAAGTTATGCGACCGATTCTGTGACCAGATATTACAAATAATCTTAATACACAGAAGTAAACTTCACAAGCAAGAAAATTTAACATAAGCACATAAAATCCCGTAATCTCATCTCAACTTCATTGTAATTAATTTGGAAACTGCTTTAATGATATTGCCCAAAATGTTTTCCTCTCATTAGCACGATATATTGTACACTCACCCGTAATAATCTTCTTGTACAATCCTAGCCAAACCATCTCATCTATCGATTACTCCACAGCAAAAAACAGTTTGTAATGTACATTTGTGTAAAATTAATTTTTACTGTTTTTTTCACAAAATAAAAGATAAGATTGTTCAATTACTCCTTGAATCTCATCAACACTCATACGTTCCAAATCAATGTCAACTCCATATGCACCCCATTCAAGTGACTGATAACCTGCTGCATAAAAATATAGCTTATCAGTAATGGCATAAGTGCGAACTCCCAAGAAAATGCGCGTAGCCATACCTGACCCTTTGGACTCTCCCAAATAACCAACTGTCATCAAGGTAGTACCATCATCAAGTTCAGATAAATATACATGATTTACAGGCCAATTTTGTCCGCTGTCTTGGTATTCATCACTCCATTTGTCTACATTCTGACAAATAATCTCTACTCTTGCATTTTGCTCTTCAGTCAATTTGGTGGATTCCTCTTGCAATCCACACGCGCAAAATAGTACTATAATTATGCTCAATGAACATGTCGTTCTTAATTTTTTCCAGACATTCACTACATTCACTCCTCATAGTCACTTTCATAATAATTCAACTCTTAATCTTTTTCCCACACCTTGGACAAAATAAGTTATCACTTCTCAATTTTTCTCCACAAATAGTACAAAAATTTTGTCCCACAGACGACATCATCTGCTTATTGTCAAGTAAAGGATTACTGATTAGTGCTTCCCTGACACTTAGTGCATGGCTCATATCACAATTACACCTAGGACATCTTTCTGCCAATTTTGAATAAACCCTCTCACATTGTGGGCACACTCTTCCGTGTTTTTCCAGTATCCATGTTCCTATGGCCAGCCCATATTGTACTGCAGCAACAAGTCCAAAAATTACTCCCCCAACAATACAGAATGTCCTTAATAACCTAACATCTCTTGATCGAGAATAAACAGGAATATTAGCCGCCATTGCAAACATCAATATTACTACAATGCTTATAAGCACCGCCGAAACACAAAAAACAATCTTCGCTATTTTAATTTCTTTCACTTTGAACATTCACATTACCTCCTTTCATATATTTGTATTAATTTTACGCTGTCCGTCATATGTTGGACATGTGAAAAGAGTATACATCATTTGTTGTACACTGTCAAGTGTGAGCCAATTGAGAAAGGGGTGTGATTATGGGTTATTATCCTCGATTGAGGGATTTGCGGGAAGACAGGGATTTGTCTATCAGAAAACTTGCAGAGATACTTCATATGCAGCGGACAACTTATCATAACTACGAAACAGGAAAAAGAGAACTGCCCTTTGAACTGGCGGTAACTTTAGCTAAATTCTATAATGTATCATTGGATTATATCGGAGGTCTAACCAACGATCCTACACAACATTTTAAAGATAACCACACAAATTAAGCCTATACTCCTCAAATGGAAGTACAGGCTTATTATTTCATATATCATAATGTACAAAAAGCTTGCCAATTCCTGATGCCTGTGCTATCATCTATTCGTCAGTGATAAAAAAGTAAATTTGCGAAAAGGAGGGCTTACCATGCAGAAGAACATGACATTCCAAAACAGAACAGAGAAACAGATGGCTAAAGGTACGGCGCTCCGCGCATGTCGCAGATGACCTTGTTATACTATACCTTGTTATAAGTTTTTTATGAAGTGTTTTCTGCCACAGCGTAAGATGTAAGCTGCACCTTTCAGGGTGCTTTTTTTGCGCCCATTTTTAAGGAGACAGAAATTACATGAAAACAGTAAAAGGTATTTATGCCGAAGCAAAAATCTTCACAGACGATGTGGAAGCCTATGCGGAAGCACAGGTGAAAATGATATGCGATAACGAAGTGGCAGAGGGCAGCACTATCTGCATGATGCCGGACGTCCATCCCGGCAGGATTTGCCATACGCAAAGAGCCTCACCACATGGCGGAGGAATTTTCCTATGACGGGCTCCGGTGCATCAGGCATATCAACAGGCAGAAGGCAGAGAGGAGCCTGGGCACGCTTGGCGGCGGCAACCACTTCATAGAGCTTGACAGAGGAGCGGATGGCAGCCTGTATCTGGTGGTGCATACAGGAAGCAGGCATCTGGGCGAGGAAATGGCGGAATATTACACAAAGCTTGCGAGCGATTCTCTGAAGGAGCGGTACAAGGAGCAGGACAGCGAGACTTCGCATGGGGCACTTCCGTCCTATTACATGAGTTATCTGGAGGACATCAATGCAAAAGCATATTCGGAGGATGTGCAGATCATACAGCGTTATGCCGAGTGGAACAGAGAGATTATTGTCAGGGAAATCTTAAAGGGAATGAAGTGGAAGGCACAGGAGCAATTTTCGGTTCCCCACAATTATCTTGATCCTGTGGGAATACTTCGGAAAGGCGCTGTTTATGCCGGAAACGGAGAAAAGGTAATCATCCCGGCGAACATGAAGGAAGGGATCATTCTGGGCATCGGAAAGGGCAATGCAGAGTGGAATTGCTCAGCACCCCACGGCTCCGGCAGAAGGCTGAAGCGTGAGGATGTGAAAAACAAATATACCGTATCTGATTTTAAAAGGGAGATGAAGGGTATCTACAGCAGCTGCATCGGGCCGGACACGCTGGATGAAGCTCCCTTTGCCTATCGCTCTGTTAAGGAGATTGCGGAACAGATCAGAGATACGGTGGAGATAACAGATATATTAAAGCCTGTCTATAATTACAAGGCAGGAAGCAGGAAATAGGAGGTGACAAACTATGATAGTTCAGATCAGTGCAGGACAGGGGCCGTCGGAATGCCAATTGGCGGTCGCCAGGCTGTTTGAAGCTTTGAAAAAAGAATATGGAGACCTGAGAATAATATCGGAAACCGGAGGCTGTGAGAAAGATTGTCTGGACTCCGTTCGTTTCCGGACGGAACATGACCTGAGCGGCCTGGAAGGAACGGTATTGTGGATTTGCAGGAGCCCGTTCCGCAGGAACCATAAGAGGAAAAACTGGTATGTGGACGTGAGCATTATCCCGGATATGGACGAGGTCATGACAGATGGCAAGTACCGTATCGAAAAGTTTCACTGTGGCGGAAAGGGCGGTCAGAATGTAAATAAAGTAGAAACCGGAATACGGGTAACACATATCCCCACAGGGCTTGTAACTCAGTCCACGGAGGAGAGAAGCCAATTTCTGAATAAGCAGAAAGCGTTTGAGCGGATGCAGGAGAAGCTTGCCGGTTTACAGCATGGGCAGGAGGCGGCACAGACCAATGCGGCATGGAGGGAGCATACCCGTATCGTCCGGGGGAACCCGGTGAGAGTTTATGAAGGGGAGAAATTTATCCAGAAAAAGCCCTCTATTCCTTCGGAATTCCCGGAACCTGAAAATCTAGCTCGAACAGCAGTTCATTGATGAGCATTGCAATATTTATACATTTTTGACTAACGCGGATAAACCGGCAGAAACCGTCGAACCGATTATATGGAAATTCCTGGAAGATAATCAATTTTATCCATCAGAGTGGCATGGTGATGTCTGTTGGATGACGGATATGTTCAATATAAAAGGTTATCATTTCTTTACATATTCTTATGACGGGACAACTTTGCATCTGGAAGCGTGGCTGCGCAACGGAAAGGAAGGCGAGATGGGATTGACAGGATTTGCAGCCGCAACAAGTAAAGCGCCATATTTGCAAAAAATCAATCAATTTTCTCAGCAGTTAATTCAGCTCCTTCCGGCTGACAGTCCTTACAGGGACCAGGCCCGGACGGAAAATAAGACGGAAGTAAAATTATTGGACAAAACAAAATTTATCGCATATACTGCCATCATCTGTATGATGTGTTTTTTGTGATTAATCAGATTATTAACCCGCCAAATCACATTATTACATACCTTGCGATGGCAATTACACTGTTAGGTTTACTTAGCATATTTAGTAACCTCAGAAAGTAACGATGTGAACAGCTTCATTTTTTATGAAAAAATAACTGCCGGATCTCGAAAGAATCCGGCAGTTGATGTTAAATGCATTATTTGTGATGTTTCCCGTGGTGGCCTGTGTCAGTCGGTTCCGGTGTGCAAGCGGGTTCCGGTGTGTAATCCGATTCTTGTGTACCAGCCGGTTTCGGTGTGTCGGTCTGATCCGGGTCGGGTGTTTCTGTTTGAGAAGTTCCATGATGCTGTGAACCATGCCCTGAACCATGCTCTGAACAGTTTTCAATCCTGTTATGGAGTTCCTCCATTGTCATATTATTGCAATCTTCGATGGTAACGCTGTCATCATGTTGTGAGAGTTCCTGATATCCCCTGTATTTTCCAAAGGACATTTGGTAGCTGTGGGCCTCTTTCATACAGCCGGTATCACTGGTATACAGGCATGTCGCGTATTTCCGGGAAAATTCAGCGGCGCTTAATTCCTCCATTATGGAAGCGTCCTGATCGGAAATGACCGTGAATACCAATAGCGAATCCTCTTTCAGGAAACCGGAGCTGCTCTCTTCTGCCAGCAGTTCATTGATTGCCTGGACATAAGGTATATTATTTAAGGACAGATGCTGCAGGACAGTCTGCCCGTCTTCATTGTAGGCATTTGTGGACACTACCCTGCCGAAACGGTTGATCTCAAGCTCCACAGAAGGGTTTACATCTATACTGATGTAAGACACAGGCTGTCTGTAGACAGAATAACCGCCCGCGCCTAACAGGAGGAGCATACATATGGCGGCTAAAGCATATTTGAAAACAGGATGCTGCTTAAAACCGCTTTTTTTCTCCTGCTGTTTTAGCAAGTATTCCAGTGTGTGTTTTTTCAGATCTTCGGTTGCCCGTATCCTGCTCAGGCTTTCCCTGATTTCATTCATGCCCATTCACCTCCCAACTTGACCCGCAGTATGTCTTTTGCTCTGGAAAGCCATGTATACACGGTGTTTTCTTTTTTCCCGAGTATTGTGGCAATCTCAACGGCGGTGTATTCCTCAAAGTAGTGCAGGTAAATGACATTCTTGTACTTTTCGGGAAGTGTTAAGACAACATCCAGGATCTCGGCGGAGGAGTTGTCAAGGGAGTCTTTTTCTTCGGCTATCACTTCAAGCGGCACCCATTTTCTCCGAGAGAGAGACCGCAGCCAGTCTGTACAGGCATTGATGGTTACTCGCGCAAACCAGGCCTTTTCGTGTTCAGCATTCTCAAAGGAGCCTGCATGGAGCAGATATTTCATATATACATTCTGGCAGACATCCTCCGTGTCATGCCTGTTTTTCAAATGCACAAAGCATATTCTCCGCACCATGTCCCCGTAGGCTTCCATGACACGGCTTAAGTCTTCTTCGCTCTTCAAAGAAATTCCTCCTTATGGTGTCCCGGATCAATGATGAGCCCTGTGTCCTCTTTCGGAGTGATGTCCGGACCGGCTGCTGGTATGGTAGTTGGTGTAATATGATCCACTGCAAGCGGCGTTGTTCTGATAGCAGGAAGTTTCGCTGCAATGATCTCCGTATACACATTCGCCGCATACATCACATATTTCACAATCGCCCTCTGACGTACAGACGTGTTCCTGCGGGCAGGATTCATAACACACGGACACCTTTCTTTGCCGGCTGTGATGACCGGAGTGTGCGTATGCAACATTCGATGCGGTGCCTGCGAGAAGGACTACCGCTGCCATCAGCAATAACATTTTTTTAATAAATTTTCTCATGATCTTACCTCCGTTTTTGCCGTTTTGTTTCGGCTTTTTATAAGTAATACGTTTGGTAAAATCAAAACCTTTCATTTTTTAAAAATATATTTCCG
>JAIDME010000065.1 GCA_029050705.1 Acetatifactor sp. | reverse complement strand
ACTCGGCTCCTTTTATACAGGCAAACAGGCAAAAAAGCGGCGCGAGTGGCGCGGCATCAAAGATACATTGTACGATTACTTCCGGTGGCTTCGAATCTGGGGTGTCCTCATTGGCTTTGCCGTAAAACCGAATAATGTAAAGGCTTTTTTCAGGTATCGCTGGATGGTGAATTATCTGGTGGTTCCGGACTTTTTTGACAGACACACGGAAGGAATGCGGGGGACGCAGCTTCGCATTACACATACGGCGCTCAGTATCGTTGTCATAGATATGTGTAAGAGTATGACCAGGATGTTTAAGGCGGATCCTAATGTGGGAAATAATGAGAAGCTCAGAAAGAAAATGGTGCTTTTTGATGAAAACATGATGAGTGAGATCATGAACGGATTTCCGAACCTGATATGGACTTCTGTGGAGGTGCCTGCGGTGTACACCAGCGCCATGATGGTTCAGGACGGCGTGGTGCATTATACGGATGCGGCGCAGGAGTACGGTATTCCGGCGGATGTCTGTCCGATGCCGCTTGCGGAGCTCGGCGTTGCCCTGGAGGATGATTACCCGAGAATCGGGGCGTGTGCGGTACACTGCAATACCACTTGTGACGGCAGTCTTATGGGAAACAGCATCGAGAGCAGATATTTTGGTATTCCCACCTTTGAACTTGCGGTTCCCATCCGTCACACTTACGACAGTGTAGTGCCCTATGCAGTGGAAGAAATTCAGAACTGTATCGCTTTTATCGAGAAGCATACGGGGGAGACATTTGACTGGAATGCTTTTTTCAGGAGTATGGAGCTTTTCAATCACGAGACCCGGAATATGCTTGACTGGTTCGAAATCAGCCGAACGAAATATCCGCAGATGATCGGAACAAACCTGGCGCTTTACCGCTACTGCGTCTATATGGCTACAGGCGGCAGATTCGAGGTATTCCGGAAAGTCGAGCAGAAGCTGAACCGCTATGTCAGACGCGGTTATGAGAGAAAAGAGCTTGTCTGCAGGGAGATCAGGCATCGGGCGATCACATGGGGAGTGCAGGCAGCATATTACACCGCTTTTACGGTCTGGCTTCAGAACTGTTGGGGCGTAGCGGCGCTGGTGGATATGCTGAGTTTATGTCCCACCCGCATGATCGACACACAAAACAAGGAAAAGGCGCTGGAGGATCTGGCTTATCTATACGGAAAGATGGTTATGAGAAGCCGTTCCAACGGCGGCTATGAGGTTGGCGTGGAGGATTTGTGGCGCTTCTGCGAAAGCTTTGATGTGGACGTGGTCATCATGTACTGTCACATAGGGTGCAAGGCGATGTCCGGGTATCACGGACTTTTTGAGGAAGAGGCGAGAAAGCACGGCATTCATTTGATCTGGGTCAACCACAATCTGATGAAGCCGGAGGACGGTTCGAGAAAGGACATGCGGACAGAGGTCAACCGATATATGCGCACCGTATTCCGTGAGGAGCCCCTTGACCCAAGCCTTGAAGACTTTGACGACAGCAGAAATTGGTAAAAACAAATATGAATTTTTTTGATGATATGATAAATGACATCCTGGGACAGCTGAACAGGATCGCAGAGGCAGATACCGCAAGACTGGAACAGCCGTCAAGGTTATGGAAGGATGCAGGGGAGCATCATATGATACTTGGAAAGGAGATGGCGTATGAGCTTGGCGGGCAGAATGCCCTTGGTCTAAGCGGCTGTCTCTGCACGACAAAGCCCCTGCTGCTTCCCAGGGGAGTATATCTGTACGGAGATGACCTGACACAGATAAAAACCAGTCAGTCTTTCGCGCGAATTGTACTTGCAGAGCTGGAAGAAAGTAATGACGAGGAAGCCATGTATCGGAAATTTCGGGAAATGGACTATGTGCGATATCACATTCACCCGGAAGGCTACATGGTACGCATTTCGCCGGTAAGCCAGCGGGAACCGGTGCGCATTGGCGTAAAAGCTCTGAAGAATAAAATCAGTTTTGGTGATGTTGGGCGGATGTATCTGGAACGTTATCAAAGGATTCCGCAGGTGAAAAATGTCAATGTGATCTTTGTCACCCACAGGGAATTTGATTATTGTGCATTGGACGAAATGCTGCGCAGGGCAGAGCAGATCACTGAGTCGCTGAACCATATTTTTGCAGGCCTGAATATGGACTGCGGGACCTGTAATCTGAAGGCGGTATGTGATGAGGTAGAAGGGCTGCGGGACCTGCATTTCGGGTACAGGGCTTAAGCCGGTGCGCCTTTCCGGCAGAAATCTATACCTTGGGTTATGCCTGCCGGTAAATTTGGAGAAAGACATCGCCAAACAGTGATTCATGGGTTATTATATCCTATGTTTCCCAATACCTGGTAAATGCTGCTTTTACATCTTTTATACGGTTTCGGCTTACTATCAGTTTTATTCCGTTTTCCAGTGTCAAATCATAGGAGGAGCAGCTTTTTATATATCTGACATTCACAGCGGCTCCTCTGTGGAGAAAAACAAAATTGTCGCTGCCGATTTCGGAATAAAGCTCCTTAATTGTTTTACGCACGTTGATTATGCTTCCGTCCTTTAAGTAAACATCGCATCTGCGCTTGTTTGTCTCAAAGTACATAATCTCAGAAATTTCAATGTTACTGATTCCGTTCATGGATTTTAACATGATAAATTTCTCAGCACGGTTTTCAATGACCTGTAACGCAGAGTCTAATGCAGGATTAAGCTCCCTTGCGGCATATTCCTTGCGGATATATCTGAAGGGCTGAAAGCTGAATGCGTCAAACACAAAATGTTCATGCATGGTATAGAACATAAAGATGATATCGGGATACAACTCCTTCAGTTTTTCAGCGATCTCAAAACAGTTTATGTTCGGAATGTCTATGTCAAGGATCACAATATCGGCGGCTTCCCTTTTTTCAGTCATTGCGTCCAGAAGCAGCTGTGAATTATCAAATACATCTATCTGAATCTCCATTGATCGGCTGTCAAAAAATTCATTTACAATCCCACGGATGATTTCAATCCAAACCGGTTCATCATCGACCACAGCTATTCTGTACATTACGTTCATTCCTCCGATCGGTATAAAGTTC
>JAIDME010000064.1 GCA_029050705.1 Acetatifactor sp. | reverse complement strand
ATACTGTTCTTTGGTATATCGGCGGTTCATCTGCTTCAATATCCTGTCGGAGCCTGACTGCAGGGGCAAGTGTAAATGTCTGCATATCTTCCGGGACTCCTTCATGACCCGGATCAGATCGTCGGACAGATCCTTGGGATGGGAGGTCATAAAACGAATGCGCTGTAATCCCTCTATTTTCTCCACCTCCCGCAGAAGCTCCGCAAAGGTTATCGGATTTTTAAGATTCCTGCCGTAAGAATTCACATTCTGCCCCAGCAGCATTACTTCCACCACGCCATCGGCAGCCAGGCCCCTGATCTCCCGGAGGATATCCTCCGGCTCCCTGCTCCGCTCCCTGCCCCTCACATAGGGTACAATACAGTAACTGCAGAAATTATTGCAGCCGAACATAATGTTGATGCCGGACTTAAAGGCGTATTTCCTCTGTACAGGCAAATCTTCCACAATCCTGTCCGTGTCCTTCCAGATGTCTATGAGCATCCCCTCCGCCTCAAAGGATGCACACAGCAGTTCGGCAAACTTATAGATATTATGAGTTCCGAAAAGCAGATCCACAAATGGATAGCTTGTCCTTATTTTTTCGATAACGGAAGGCTCCTGCATCATACATCCGCAGAGGGCAATCTTCATGGCCGGATTTCTTCGCTTATATCCTTTAAGTTCCCCCAGCCTGCCGTAGACACGCTGGTTTGCATTGTCCCTGACGGTGCAGGTGTTGAAGATAACAAAATCCGCTTCCTCCGAGGAGATAGTCTCATAGCCTGCTTTTTTCAGGATACCTACCAGCTTTTCGGAGTCTTTGGCGTTCATTTGACAACCGAAGGTGGTCACACAGGCCGTCGGACAACGGCCGTTATCACTTTTAAATCTCTTAACCCATTCCCGGCATTTTGCCATAAAATAATATTGACGGGCCGGTTCCTCTGACGGAGGAGCCGAATTTAATTCAATTATATCCAAATCCATTTCCTGATTCATTAAGATTGACTTTCTCCTCTTCTGTCATGTGATTACCTTACTTAAACTCCCCATACCGCTCAGCCAGCTTCACCAGAAGCTCCGTCACCGCCTCCATTGACTGTACACAGGCGTACTCAAAGCGGCTGTGGTAATTTCCGCCGCCGGTGCAGAGATTCGGGCAGGGCAATCCCATAAAAGAAAGTCTTGCGCCGTCCGTGCCGCCTCTGACCGGTGAGACCACAGGCTCCGCTCCCAGTTCCTTAAGCGCCTCCATGGCATTCTCCATGAGATGGGCATGAGGCTGCAAAATCTCTTTCATGTTGTAGTAGGAATCCTTCACCTCCGCAGTGACGGTTCCCTCACCGTATTTCCTGTTCAGAAAATCAGCACAGGCAAGGAACATATCCTTTTTCTGTTCAAACAGAGTCCTGTCATGGTCTCTGATAATATAGTCCGCCGTAGTCTCCTCCACATTGCCGGAAATGCCGTCCAGATGAAAAAAACCCTCATATCCGGAAGTGTACATGGGCTTCTGGAATTCCGGCAGCAAACTCTGGAACTCCTGAGCAATGAGAATGGAGTTCACCATCCTGCCCTTTGCGCCGCCGGGGTGGACGCTGCGTCCGTGGACCACAAGCCGCCCTGACGCAGCATTGAAGGTCTCATCCTCCAGTTCTCCCAGTTCTCCTCCGTCAATGGTGTAAGCAAAATCCGCATCAAACAGCTTTACGTCAAAGTGATCCGCACCCGCTCCAATCTCCTCGTCCGGCGTAAAGCCCAGGCGAATCCTGCCATGCCGGATTTCCGGATGGGTCAGCAGATACTCGGCGGTTGCCATAATCTCCGCCACTCCGGCCTTGTCATCCGCCCCCAAAAGAGTGGTGCCGTCGGTTACGATCAAGTCTTTACCCTGAAGCTTCTTTACTTCCGGGAAATCCTCCACCCGGAACACAATATTCTCCGCCTGGTTCAGTATAATGTCCTCCCCGTCATAATGCTCCACAATACGAGGCTTCACATCTGCGCCGCTTACAGCCGGGGATGTATCCATATGAGCAATAAATCCCAGGGTGACGGCATCCTCACAGCCGGGTGTTGCCGGAACAGAGGCATAGACATAACAATGCTCCCTGTCATAAGTAATCTCCGATGCTCCCATGGTCTCCAGTTCCTCCACCAGCAGCTTCGCAAGGTCATGCTGCTTTGCGGTGCTTGGGGTGGTGGCAGAAGTCTCGTCGGACTGTGTGTCCACCTTCACATAACGCAAAAATTTCTCTATTGTCTTTGACATGATAATCTGCTCCTTTCGACATTTCCCATACAGACAGTTTTAGGGTGCAGACTGTTTTCTCTGCACCCCTTCATCATAGCATATTCCGGCTGTCACCTCAATTCCTTTTTGCGCACCCCATTCCTTCTGTGGTCATCCGCCCTGATCTCCCGGCATATCCGCCCGGACAGAACCAGCACGCAGATTAAGTTCGGAACCGCCATGAGCCCGTTGCAGATGTCCGAAAAATTCCAGACTGCCTGTAGGGGACATATGCAGCCCACAAACGCCACCAGCCCATAAATAAAGCGATACAACAGATTGTACCTTGTTCTCCCGCCCATCAGAAATTCAAAGGCTCTCTCTCCCTGATAAGCCCAGCCTACGATAGTGGCAAAGGCAAAAAGCACGATGCAGATTCCCATGAACTTTTCTCCGAAGTCTCCCAGTACGGTGCGAAAAGCTGCAAGCGTCAGAGCCGAACCGGCCAGAGTCCCGTCTTCCGCCGTATTTCCCAACACCCCGGACACAGCCAGCGCCAGACCTGTTGCGGTACAGATTACAACCGTATCCAGAAACACTCCAGTCATACTGATATAGCCCTGCTTTATGTAATCCTCCGTGTCAGACGCCGCCGCTGAAATACCTGCGGCTCCCATGCCTGCCTCATTGGAAAAAATTCCCCTGGAGACCCCCCACCTAAGGGACTGGAATACCGTGGCTGTCACATGCCCGAACAGCCCGCCCGATACCGCTTCAGGACAAAATGCAGCCGTCATGATCCCACCAACTGCCATTGGAAGATTCCGCCAGTGGAATAATATCACCACCAAAGTTCCCGCCATATAC
>JAIDME010000063.1 GCA_029050705.1 Acetatifactor sp. | reverse complement strand
GGCGGATCACGGAATCGTTTCTCCAGGAACTGTGCTCCGCCTGGATTTTAATATTGCTGTTCTCCGAAGCGTTTCTGTATCCCTGCCGCTTATACTCGGCGCAGACCTCCGCATAGGTCATCACAGGCTCGGGTGCCGCTATCGTCAGATTTCCGATACCCATTGGCTGATCAATGTACCGGAATGTGATACGATGCTTTCCTTCCTCCAGATAGAACAGAAGAGGATTTTCAAAAAATCCCTGCCCGTCCTGCAGTCCTGTCCTCTGCCAGATATGATCCTCCTCCTGAACAGGCCAAACCTCGTCGCCGATACTGTTCCATGTGACGCTGCCTTCCCTGAATACTCTGTAGAAGCTGATGGAAGCTGTCTCCTCGAAGGGTATCTCGCCGTCAATCAGAACCATCCTCTGTATTTTGGCTCCGTTTCCTTCTACCGCCAGGTAGTCTACCGTAACTTCATAGAGCCCCGGGGATGCTATTTCGAATTCCCAGGTTACGGAATTATCTTCCTCTCCCGAGTAGATTATGGTGTCTCCCTTATCATAACCGTTGGATTCCTCAAGCCTGGCATCTCCCTCCAGAATGGCATCCCGGGCAGTTAAAGTGATCCTGTCCGCCCCTTCCTGACTGCCCGCTTTTTTATAATCCTCCAGAGCCTGTGTGTATCCATAAGTGACTTTTTCCATGCCCCGCTGCGGAGTCATGGCATCTCTGTCTACTTCCGGGACAACTCTTCTGCCGTTAAGCAGATTAAAGATCTGCACTGCCCCAACAAGCACCAGGAGCACGATCACACCCATCAACCATTTTTTCCTCTTTATAATACTCATAACAGATCCTGCCTTTTCTTTCCGCATTTACCATTCATTGATGTCCCATCCGTCATCGCCGCGTAAAATCGCTTCCGGCAACATAGCCTTTTGTTCTTCTTCGGGAATCTGCTTAACCCAGGGCACACGGCCGGCGTTTTCCCCTCCGGGTCCTGTGCTTCCCCACTCACAATAGCGTGAGGTTACCTCCCGTTCCGGCTTTCCCCAGTTATGCCAGCCTTCCGGTTTGATATGAGCGCCCATATGACAGTCCGCAAACACCACATTGGCTGCGTCCCTCCAGGGCCTGCCCAGATATACCGTGTTTTTTGCTCCGCTGCTTGTCAGTCGACAGTTGATAAACAGGTATCCGTATTTTGTCTCCGGATTTGTGGAAGCCGCCGTAATATATCCGTTATTTCCGCCTTCCTTCTCATGTCTGTCAACGGAATATATCTCGCACCGCCGGAATACCGCCGTGCCGTTTCCGAAAATGAAGTCAACATCGCCTTCTATGTAACAATCTTCATAATACTGTCTGTGCTCTATCCCATTCCTGCACTCAAAGCCGGCCTCCTTCGGATTGCCCGTATAAATGGTGTCCTGGTTACCGATAAAGCGGCATTTCCGAAACCTTACGCGATCTGCCCGCACGTAAAGCGCCAGTGCCTGGCCTGCAACGTTTCCGGGACCTGCGCTATTGACAAAGGTAATATTCTCGGCGCTGAAATCCGGCGCCGCTATGCTGACTGTCTCCGTGCGGAAAGTTCCATATTCCTTTCCGTAGAAATCTTTGTGCACGGCCCCGATTCCATATGTAATAATTACTCTTCCCAAACCGATCATCCTGATTCCCGGCTTATTGACATTCACCCGGTTCCTGTATACCCCTTCCCGGATGTATATGGTGGTCTGTTTTTCTTCCTCCCCTACGGAATCAATCGCACTTTGAATATCCGTAAAGTCACCTTTCCCAAAAAGTGAAACCGTAATCTCCCTCATTTCATCTGTCACCTTTCTTATTTTCTTTTCTTAATTTTCCCGTATTATTTGTACAAATTGTACACTTTGTTTGTTTGCATATATTTTACTTCCGACATTCTGCATAACACAATTTTCAATTTTTTATTTCAACCTGTCCGAGTGACGTAATTATCCACATTTTTTTGTTTTCTCTAAAGCTAAAAAAATGTATATTCTACGCAAATTCCTTTATTTTGAACTGATTTAGCCAAATTGCCATTAAAAAAATGGATATATTATCTAACTTGTCTATTTTCCCCACTGGGATATAATATATTTATATAGCTTTTTGACAGTTCCTCATTAATTTAACGGAGGGATTTTGTTTTGTTTACCAAACATTCCAAAACCTTTTACAAATACTTATTTTCCTACCTATCCGTCATGGTATTATGCTTGAGCATATCGGTGCTCTTTGTAGTCCTGTATCTCTTCCCTCTGCTGAAATCCAACATAACGGAATCGCATAATACAGCTCTCATGCAGACGGCCGGAGCCCTGGACGGAAAACTGGAACTTCTTTACCAGACAAGCTATCAGCTCTCTTATTCAAATGAAAATCTGATTTCCTATTACATCATGGAAGAAAGTCCCATCCGCGATGTAAAAATTATCAGTGAGCTTGAGAGCTATTCCGCAATTTCTTCCTTTATAGAAGAGATAGGTCTGCTGAGTTCAAAAAGCGATTTTATTTATACCTCCACCGGGGTATATCCCACTGATCTGTTCTTTAAAAACGAATACCAATATCCCACCGTCAAAAACCCCAAAAATCTGTTTCTTTCCTACACCACCAATGTTACGGTGCCGGCCTCCCACACTTCCTCGGCATCGCATCAATACCATGCCTATCTCACCTTTATCAACCCGCCCTATGCCCTTTCCAATCTCCCGGACATTACCATGCTCTTCTGGGTCAAAGAGCGGGAACTGGCGGAAATTCTGGATGCGCTTTCCTCTGAGTCCACATTCTCTGCCATTCTGTCCAACGGCGAATCAATATACAGTTCACTGGAACTGGAGTCCGCGGAACAGACCAGAGAACTGTACGCTGCCGTCTCCGGCAATGCTTCGAACTTTAGGATCAATAATAAAGACTATGTTCTCTTTATTCAGAAATCCGGCGTGAATGACTGGATATATGTATATGGAATAGATGTGGATGAAGTCTTCAGCGGCATGAACGTCATTCGTATGCTGCTGCTCATAGTGGTGGCTGTTGCTGTTGCTATCTGCATTTTTACGATTTGGTACTATATGCGCCTGAACTATCTTCCTTTAAAAAAAATAAAGATTCTTACAGATAAGCTGGAGCTGCAATATACGCAAAACGATGAAATAGATTCCTTGAACCATGTGCTGGATTATCTCTCCAGCCAAAGCAGGTATCAAATTGATATATTAAAAAACAGCAAGCTGTTGGACTCCCTGAAAAATTCTCTGCTTTTTTCCCTGATTAAAGGGCACGTGTCTTCCGTACAGGAATTCAACAGGGATGGTGCGTCCCTGAACCTTAAGCTGACCATGCCAAATTACCAGGTGCTGATGATTCAGCTGCGGGGAATCATCCAGGAGAACAGTTCCGTTGCAGATATGCTGTCCCGGCTGTTGTCTTCCGCTTTTTCCGATAAATACGAAGTATATTTCCGCGAGCTTTTTGAGGAGAACCAATATGTGATCATACTTGCCCTGGATGATGACGTATGCGGGGAGAGTGAAATCCGGTGCCGCAATCTGCGCGACATGGCGCTGGAAGAGGATGTCAGCATGACTATCGGCATCGGCAGAATCTACCGGCAAATATCAGGGTTCCAATCTTCCTGTCTGGAAGCTGATCAGGCCCTTCATAACTCCTTTGTACTGGGTCACGGCTCCGTCATTACTTATAGGGAAGAGGACTTTACCGATATTCCTCTGCTGCAGCTGTACCCTTCCGAAAATATGAACTCTCTTCGAATGTCGATTCGATGCGGGGACTATGAAAATTTCAGGCAGCAGGCGGAGACAATTTTTACACATATAACAGAACAGAAAATGACTGCAGATTATGCAAGGAACATATGTAATTCCATAACCAGCATACTGACTAATGAGCTTCCTTCCGAGGATCTGCACCACAGCACCAATACGCTGCTCCTTATGTACCACGCTGACACTCTGAACGGCTACAAGCTATACTTTAATCAGATAACTCAGGATTTAATCTCTTCCTCTGCGCCAAAGGAGGAACAAAATACTGACCTCCTGACTCAGATTCAGCAGTATATTATGCAGAATTATGATGACTGTAATTTTTCCGCCCAGAAAATCGCGGATGCCATGAACATCAACAGTTCCTATCTGAGCCAGTTTTTTAAATCACATACCGATGAGAACCTCAATAATTACATTGCCAACCTGCGGATAATAAAGGCAAAACGGCTTCTGGTGAGCACAAACCTGTCTCTGCCCGCCATTGCCGAGGAAGTGGGATACTACAACCAAAACAGTTTTATCCGCCGTTTCAAGCAGATTACGGGCATGACGCCCGGCACTTACCGAAAAAAGAAATCTACAGAATGATATAAATGCTAAATTTAAACAGGAGACTTTTATGAAAAAAGAATATGTATTTTCCGGACACAGCTATGGCCTGTATACGCCGGAGGCAGGCTGCGGATATTTGAAAGAGACTTCTTCCATGCCCGCAAGGACACTATACCCTGAGCTGCTTGTACAGGGAGAAAAAGGAATCATTATGCCGCCCTGTCCGGAACAGACTTATCGCCGGAATGCCAATGCCTATGACAATATCGGTATGGCCTTTCGCATTGACCTGCCCCCGGGCGCTTACCATATTGAAGTAACTGTCCTGTCGGAGCCGGAGCAGACCCTCATTTCCGTCTCCGGAATGAATGCGGAGCAGATTGCCTTGAAGACTTTTTGGGATGCTGCCATGCTGATTCCCAGGATTCATACTGCCGGCTATACAGAAAATATCTGGTCTTATGATTATGTAAATGCAAAAGATTACATAGAGATAGAAATCGAGCCCTCCAATTCAAATTGCGAGGTCTCCGTCTCCTCCATTTGTGTCAGCACCCTGCCGGCACGGGCAGTTTCCTCCGATACTCCCTCTACAATTTTTACCCTGGGAGATTCCACCGTAAAATCGTATATTTACGAAGAAAATCTGATGTCCGGATGGGGACAGATTTTCGATGACCTTTTCGATAAAAACAGGGTCTCTGTAGTAAATTATGCAATGGGCGGGCGCTCCCTGTCCACCCTGTACAGAGAGGGACGAATGAATGACCTGCTGTTGAATTCCCGTCCCGGTGATATTCTTCTGCTGCAGAGCGGACATAATGATGAGGCCAGGGGAGAAGTGGACGGGCCCGAAGCCCGGTTCGGCCGCGGTAACACGGAAACCACCTTTCAAAAACGGTTGGATGAATATTTTATTCCCGCTGCCGCTCTTATGGGCGTCCGCCTGATCCTGGTATCACCCATGACACGGGTCAACGGTGATCGCACAGGCCCCGATGGAATTGTGTATGGCGGTTTTGCAAAATCAAACAGCATTGATTGCCCGGGACTGCTGAAAGCTGCTGCCGCAAGGCATGGACTGCCCTTTATCGACTTATATGAGGAAAGCATTAAATACCTTGAGACTTTGGGCGGGGAAGCCGCCAAAGCCCTTTTCCTCTCCGTTGAAGCCGGGGAGACTCCGGGAAAAACCAATTCCGGCAGTTACGCAAACGGCCATCCTGATAATAAATGTGACGGAACCCATTACAAAGAGGCTCTTGCCAAGCAGTTTGCCCGCATTGTCGCTCAGGAATTGCTGCATCAGGCCTTGATTCCGGAAGATTTCTTCTGTCCGAACGTTCTGGAGGCACTCAAAACAGACAATATTTACCTGATGTATCCTGAACTGTCACCGGACGTACAGACCGGCAGAAATGCCTACTATAGGAACCAGATTGAATTTTTGATCAAGCATGGAATTATGGAACGTCAAACGGACGGCTGTTTCCATCCTTCCGCACCTGTGACCGTAAAAGAATTTAAGATTTGTCTGACAAAGGCGATGCACCTGTCCGTCTTTCCCGAATATGATGACCTAAACAGCCCGGGGCAGTGCCTCAGTCCTGACCTGTCCGGCAATCTCCCGGATAATGACTCTGCACTGACCAGAGAACATATGGCATGGCTGGTCTTTCGGGCCTTTCTTGCGGCATTTCCTCCCCTTCCGCAGGACTGCGGCTCTCAACAGACATGCTATCGGAAGCCCCCCTATATGACGGACTATAACGGCTGCGGAATTGCACCTGACAATCCGGACTACGACCCGAACCTAACAGGGGAAAGCGCTATGTATTATCCTCTGGTTTCCTGGGAACAGCTTACGGACACCCATTCCATTTCCGGTGAGTTTCTCACCGCGGCCAGGGAATGCTACCGCCTTGGGCTGATCCGCTCGGAAGCCGGTATCCAAAGAGGACGGATGTGCAACGGAAATCTTTTTGAGCCCCACGACATCGTCACCCGTGAAAAGGCCGCCAAGGAGCTCTATTTCCTCCAGGCTCTGATTCATGATATTCATGATGAAAACGACCTGTACTGAATGCCTGTCAGAATTTATGTTTACAGCGCAGCATCCTTAAGATGCCCTTTTTGTCGTGCAATCGAATTTACCTTAAGTTTTCCTTCACATCCTCCGCCTCAAAGTCAAAGATACATTTTTCATAAGTGTTGATCACATGAGTATCCCCGTACTTGTCATAACGCTTATGCTTTCTCCCATAAGATATATGCACATGGCCGTGCAGAAAAAATTTGGGCTTATATTTATCCATCAGGTTCAAAAAGGCACGAAAGCCCTGGTGCGGCAGATCCATCCCATCATTCAACTGATAAGCAGGGGCATGGGTCACTAAAATATCAAAGCCTCTCTTGCGCCACAGCTTAAATCGAAGCTTATGGATTCTCTTCTGCATTTCCTTCTCCGTATATTGATGAGCACCGGGCTTATAACGCATGGAGCCGCCAAGCCCCAGGATTCGAACGCCCTGATGAACGTATATGTCATCCTCGATGCAGACACAGCCCTCCGGAGGAATCCCTGCATATTTTGTGTCGTGATTTCCATGTACATACAGCACCGGCACCGAAGCCATAGTAACCAGAAAGGACAAATATCTGGGGTCCAGGTCGCCACAGGAAATGATCAAATCTATGCCATCAAGCATCCCTCTCTCATAAAAGTCCCAATACAGCTTGGATTCCACGTCTGATACGGCCAGTATTCTCATAATGGAATCTCCCTTCCCCTTCTTCTATCGTACAGCTGTCTCCAACCCCTGCTGATTAATTACAGGCTGTGCCGATTCCATTAATTCCACCGGGCTTGGAATGGCTCCTATCACATTTTCCGCCAGCCAGTCCATAGTGATAATATCCTTTGCCGAAAGGCTTTCATTCGGCTCATTCTGGATTATACCGGTCTGAGAATACAGGATACCCGAAAAAGGGTTAAAACTTTCTGTATAAAAATTCTTCTTCAAAAGGTCTACCAGACGCTTTGTACCGATAGGAAGGCTCTGAGAACAGATCATATCCACCACGCCCCCGGACATGCCCCACCAGTAATTGATGGCCTTTACCGCGTCCGTGCTCTCGTCATTTTTCCAGGCTCCGTCCATAATAGTCTGGATCAGCCGCTCATAAAACTTACCCCAGTGCCACAGCGGCATTGCAAGGCTGCGGGGATAGGTGCCCTCCACGCTGAACAGGCCGAAATAGCGGGAAGAATCCTCCGGGGTATTCATGTCCTTGCCGGAAATAATGGATACATCTTTCTCCTGCAGCTTTGCAAGACTGTCTGTATTGTCCTTCAGCCGGGACCACTCCAGATAAACCTCCGCCCTGGGATTTACCAGCTTCGCACCCAGCGCAAAGGCATTGATATTGGCAATCACTCCGAGGATGGGATAATCCGCAATATATCCCAGACGATTGTTGTCCGCCATGGCTCCCGCAATGGCTCCCATTAGAAATTTCGCCTCATACATGCGAGCGTAATAGGTTCGGATATACCGATGGGAGGTGTTCAGAGAGCAGTTCAAAATCCTGACATCCGGGTGGGCTATAGCCGATTTTACACTGCCTTTGACAAAGGCGGGAGTGGTGCTGAATATTACATTACAGCCCTCCTCAATGGCTTTTTCAATTGTCTCCTCCGCCGACTCCTGGGTAATATTCTCAAAACAAACCGTGGACACCTCATCGGAGAAGGTGGCTTCAATATGCTGCCGCCCCAGCTCATGAGCATAGGTCCATGCGGAGGAGCCCGGTGTTTTCTCATAGATAAAAGCAATTTTCGGCTTAGTCGTGTTTATTGGCAGAATGCGGGTCAGCAGGGGTTTCTTCTCCTGCACCGGCTCCATCTTCAGTTCCACTTCTTTTCCGGAGCCTCCCACCATAAACTCCTCCCAGCTCTTGACCACAAGCGCCTTGATCTCACCGGAGGTTTTGTCTGCCAGACTCTTATAGCCATACAGGGCAATGAAGGCGAGAAAGGCGTCGCCGGTAGTCAGCGGCAGCTTATCTCCGCCATTTGCCTTATACTCCGCGGAAAACTTGGTAAAGATAAAACTGAAATCCAGTCGGTCATCATCGGTCCAGGGCTCTCCCGGGGCCTTGCCTATAGCTTCCTGGAGCTTTGCAAAGCTCCCCAGACCGGAGAACCATATGTAATTGACCTTGGATAACTCATAAAAATCCACAAACTCATAATAAATCCTGTTGCTTTTTTCCTGTGTTCTGGGAGGGAGAATCCGTGTCACGTTTCCCATCACGGAGACGGCGTCATAATATTTGAGCACACTGACACGCTTGTTGCCTTCCTCCACATAAAACTCATTCATATACTCATAAGCCTTGATGGGGTCATGAATCCCTTCTTCTTCATGACTGTCGCTCAAATGTGCCCACTTAAAGGCAAATTCCGTCTTGTCACTGAGAATTGGCATGAAATTAGCGGCAAAGGCATTGCTTCTGCCCCCCGTCCTTGTCCCCACAATCCTCTCTATGGGAATCTGCACAAGCCCCAATGGAATCTCTGCGTAATGCTTATTGTAGGGAAGTATATCATCCAACACTTTGAGAGTCGGCTGCTGCCCCTGCATCAGTTTGGACTGATAATCTTTTTTCCCCAATCTATACGCCTTGTCATATTCTACAATACTCATAGTAAGCTCTCCTTAAACAACTCAAATTTGATTTTCAAGCCATGGCCGTCGGTATAATGCGCCACATAAGCGGCGGCAAGACAGCGTCAGCTGGCTTGAATTCTGCGTCAGCAGAATCATTATACCACAGGGCAGATAAGATTTCATCAAGTTCCTTGAAACAGGCTTAAAAAGTATGGTACAATACACTCAAGCCAGCCTGACCGGCCGTTGGCTATATAAACCGTAAATTATATTTCAGGAGGAGGAATCAACGTGGACAATCAACAAATCAACCAGAATCAGCCCCTGGACCCGACACAAGTCAATGCTCCCAGCTTATACCGGACTGTTTGTCCGAAGTGTGGTCAGAATGACTTTAAAATAATTGGGACAAAGGGCGCCAAAGGCAAGGGAATAGCTATGGGAATGGCGTTGGGGGCAGTCGGCAACTTAATAGCAGCCTCAAAAAACGAGAAGGATATGGATTTAAAACCTATTCAGTATCAATGCAATTCCTGTAAAAAGAAATTTGAAGCTATGCCGCTCAAGGCCGAGCCGGATGAAATTCTGGAACAGCCCTGCACCATAAATTTTAAAAGACATTCCAGTTTTGTGGGAATGGCAGTGTCGCAGTCAGTATTTCTTAACGGTGTTAAGGTTGGCACGGTAAATAACAAGCAAACCATCACCTTCCAGACTTATACAAAGCACAATATTGTCTTCGTGACGGATCAGTACGGGATAGCTTTCAAGGGTCATTACACATTTGAGGCCCAAAGCGGCGGAACCGAGAATATTGATTTTAAGAGAAAGTTTTTGTAATAAAGCACGAGAAAAGAGCTGCCACGTCAGGCAGCCCTTTTTGCATAGGTTAAAATTGCTGTTATCTAATTTTGTTTCAGCTGAAATTTGCTGGTTTGATTCCGCAGAAGGCTGACCTGCTCGAACAATTCCGTGCTGACCGCCGCAAACTCCTCGCTGTTGGCAGAATTCGTCTGCACTACGCTGGAAATCTGCCCGACACCTTCAGCCACCTGTGAAATAGCCGTGGCTTCTTCCTGCACCACCTCTGTAATTTCGTTGATGGCACTGTTAGACTGCGTAACCAGTTTAAGCGTATTCCGCAGCGAAGATGAAACCTCTTCCACAATCTTATTGCCCCGGTCTGTCGCCCGTACGGAATTTTCAATCAATTCCTTAGTCGCCTTGGCCGCCTGATCGGACTGTCCGGCAAGATTACGAACCTCCTGAGCCACCACTGCAAAACCTCTTCCGGCAGTACCGGCCCGGCTGGCTTCTACGGCGGCATTCAATGCAAGGATATTGGTCTGGAACGCAATATTCTCAATGGTAGAGATTATTTTTTCAATTTCCTGAGAAGTAACACTGATGTCCATCATAGCAGCGACAAGCTGTTCCATCTGCTGGCTGCTGATGTTCACCTGCTCTCCGGTCAGACGTGCATTATCCCGCATCTCGGAGGCCATCTGAATATTCTGGTTTGCACTCTTTGCCAGGTCCGCCAGGGTAGCCGAAAGCTGCTCTACCGCACTGGCCTGCTCGGTTGCTCCCTGGGCCAGCCGCTGGGAACCGTCGGAAAGCACCTTCCCATGCCCGAATACCTTCTGTTCCACATTCTGAATATTGGCCATAGCCCGGGAAAGAGACCTTGTAAAGCTGTCAATGGAGTCCGAAATAGACTGGAAATCTCCGATAAATGGCACGGAGGCGGATACATTAAAATTGCCCACTGAAAGCTGTGTCATAATGTGGTTTATATCTTCTATATATCGACAGGTCTGCTCTATGGACTGCTTCAGAGTTTTGGACAGATCTCCGATCTCATCATTTGCACTGTAATCCAGTTCAAGCTTCATGCGGCCGTCCTGCAGCGGTTTTGTCCTGTCGGTGATGGCGAGAATGGGTCTTACCACACGCCGCATAATATATATTACCAGGCTCAGAAGGCAGATCAGGGACAGGGCTAACCCCGCGGCAGTAACCATGTGCATGGTCGTCACTGTCTTCCGCATGTTTGCCGTGCTTTCCTGATTCAATGCCGAACCCCGCTCCACAATCTGATCCAGAAGTCCCACCAGAACGCTCAGATTACCCTGAATCGTCCCCTGAAAATATTCCCGAGCCTGTTCCGGATCAGTTTCCAACAGGCCTAACACATATATGGCTGACTGGTGAAGTTCCTTATGTAACGGCTCCAGCTGACTGCGAAGCTCAAGAATACGTTTGTCATCGGTTCCCGTTTCGCCGTAGATCCACTGTCCCAGCACACAACTGGTATGGTCTGTACTGCCGGTAAACTCCGTGCCGCCGTACAACGCGCTGCTGAGGTTAACGGACCATTTGTAATGAGCCGCCTCCGCCTTCTGCACTCTCTGCAAAAGAGTGTTTATCTCAACGTTAGCTTCTTCTGAGTCCTCCATTTTCATAATATTTACCGTTGTCAGCACACTGAACAGCAGAATTGCCAGAAACGCCGCTATCACCCGGCCGCCAACCATTATTTTTATACTTTTCCGCATCTTACTCCTCCTTCTGTTTCATACATATTACCGGATATCTGAAAAATTCCAGTTTTGCTTTTATGGGTACATAGCCGTATTGAGGTTATCCTGCCATAAAAGGAAGCTGGAATCATTTACAGTGTTTACTCTCTTGAGTGCATTGTAGCATAGCTGCGGTTTCTTTTCAATAATTCATAAAAATATTTACCGGGAAATTCAGGAAAACTCATATATTTAATGTATTATGGAAAAATAATTTATCAAAATTTCCTTGATGTGGTTATAACGTCTCGCATAGGAATTTTCCACACGGATAATCTGCATGTTATGAGCACTGCAGATTTCATTCTTCTTTCGGTCTCTGTTCATCACTATCTCATCCTCAAAATGTTCTTTTCCGTCCAGTTCTATTGCCAACACAGGAATATCGGCCCGTCCCTGCCGTTCGTACACCACAAAATCAAAACGGCCCGAATAGAACAAGTCACTGTAATTGACATTATTTTCAAAGACCTGGGAAATCGCTACCTCTTTCTTTACCGTATAGCAGTTTTGTGACAACCAGATATTTTCCAGCGCGTGATTCAGATTTTCCAGAAAAGCCTCTTCTGTTTTCGTGCTGAAAGGCTTTACACCCAGCGCCCTGGAATTTGCCCGCTTTGGTGTCACACGGGACTCTCCGTTTTCCTTCACATACTGCACAAGTTCATAAAAGTCGTCCTCACTGTCCTTTTGATGCAGACGGGCCAGATTTTCATCATCCAAAAGCAGGATCAGCTTTTCTTTTGCCCGGGAGGTAGCTACATTGATAAGCTCCTTATTGTTTTTCAGCCACTCATAGGTTCCCGCCTGGGTCTGGTCGGTAATCGCTGCAGAAAATAATACTACGTCCTTTTCGTCTCCCTGAAATGCGTGAACCGTTCCACAGGACACGTTCTGCAGCCCTTCATGCTGCAGGGCCTTCTCTATCAGTTTCTTCTGATTGACAAAGGGCGTGATGACTCCGATAGCTTTATCCCTGTTCAGGCACGCATATCGGACAATCTCCTCCACTTCCCGGTCAGCCGTGTTCCTGAGGTCGCTGCGGTTACTCTTCACATTGATATGCACAAGAGGATTCGGCTCTGCGCTTTCAGAGCAGATGTTCAGTTTGGAATTGTAATATTTCCGATTGTTAAACTCAATAATTTTCCGGTTACAGCGGTAATGATTGTGCAAAAGCACCTCGTCGCTCACCGCATCGCATGCCAAAAAGGTCTTGTAAATAGAATTTGCCCTGTAATCATATTCCTCCGCCACGTTATATTTCCTGCGCAGCTTCCGGTTCGTCAGCTCGTCCAACAGAATCACCGGATTCAGCTGCTGGGGGTCACCCACCAGCATCAGGTTTTCTCCCCGTATGACAGGCACAAGAGAAACCGCCGTATTACATTGGCTCGCCTCATCCATGATCACCATGTCAAAAGCAGGCTTCGGCTCCCCCAGCCTGTGGGCGGATATACAGGTAGTTATCATCACAGGAAAAATTCTCTGCAGCTTCTTCACGTTCTCCGTCTTGCTGAGATATTTGGAGAAGCCTGCTGCCTGCTTCTCCAAATCTCCCTCAAACAAAATGCTTCGCAGTTCCTTATATTTTTCCTCGTCCAGTCTTTTGATGTATCGGGCGGAAGTATAAAAGAGATATTTATATAATTCATCCAAATTATCATCCAGCAGCGCAAGGGCTTGCTGATCTGTTATTTCTCCCAGGGTATTTATTTTTTTCTGAACCTGATTTAACTGTCTTCCCTGCAAATCCGCCTGAAAAGGAACCATTTCCAGAGAAGCTTTGATTCTGTTCTGATACTCTGTCATTCTGTTCAGTGTTTCCCGCCGCTCCCTTAAATCCAGCACATCCTCATAGTTCTTCAGCAGATTTGACAGCTTTTTGGCCCGCTCAACACGGTCGTCTTTGTTTCTGTCCAGCGTAGACTCAAATACGGTAATCTCCTGTATCTGCGCATATACCTTTTTTATGTGTTCTACAGCCTCCTTCACCTTATCCGCATTTCCCACACGCAGCACGGGAAAAGGAATTTTTCTCCCCCTGTACTCCATACTGAGAAGTTTTTCATACACATTGTTAATAGGGTGGTTATTGTAAGAGGCAAAAAGAACCGTCCGCTCATTAAAGAAGGCCGTCACTATGGTGTTGATAATAGTGTTTGTCTTGCCTGTTCCGGGAGGTCCCTGAATATATGCTACCGGATATTTCATGGCATTGTTGATTGCCAGAAGCTGGTCCAGATTAATTTTCCTGTTAATTAATGTAATAGGATATTCTTTTCTCCGGACCGGCCGGCTCAAAAGGTCGCCAAAAAATGCCCTGACAGGCACAGTGGCCTTTCCTTCGTTGTACATATCAATGATAGCCTGATATTCCCTGTGCAGGTCCAGCACCACTTCCATTCCCAGACCGATTATATAAGGCATATCATCCACACCCATGACCTGTCTGCTGTGTCTGGTCACACAATCCTTGATCTGTTCCTGGTTCTTCTCAAAGTCCGCCAAAAGTTCATATTCTTCCGCATCCAGATATCTTCGGATATTTTCCTTCGTCTCGCCCAGCACAAACTCCGTGCATATGGTGATTTCATCGTCAGGCCGCAGGATTTTATTCTTTACGTCCAGCTGCAGTTTTCTGTAAGCCAGTACATACAGCCCCTTATCAGTATGTATGCTTAAAACATTTAAAGCAAGCTGTTGAATTAACAGCTTGCCGTCTTTTCTCTCTTTCTCGTCCATTTTGTACTGAAAATGCTTCACTATGGTCTGGAACTGCGCTGCCGTAAGCTGATAGCTCTCCCCCTGAAAACTTTCCCTGTCCAGATACTGCACCAGTTCAAAATCAGAGTAATAGGGTGTGGTATCCATGCGGTTACACATTTCCAGATAATTCAGAATCTTCAGATTGGCCACATTATCAAACAGCGCTTTGTATTTATGCGGGTTCAGATAAATGTCCCGCACCAGCCCCTGATTCACCGGGCAGTAGGAGCCTTCCACAATCTGAGAGGACAAAATGGAATCTATGTAGATTGTATCGTAGGAATCTGTAGTATACCTGCTCAAATGCAGACCGTCGACAGACAGGGTGCGTTTTGCCGGATTCAAGCTGCAGATTCCTATCCAATACCTGGTAATCTTCTCTTCCCTGTTTTTATACTCTATTTTCAGCCATTTTCCCTCATGAATCGCTCTGAAAATATCATGGCATATATTGTTCATATCAACCCTCGCTGGTCTCTGCTATTTCAGCAGAGAATACAGTTCGTCCGGAACAAGCTCCAGCCATTCATTTGAAGTATTCTCCCCGGGAACCTCCACTGCCAGATGGGAAAACCAGCTGTTGTTCGCCGCGCCATGCCAGTGCTTTACCCCTACGGGAATATTAACCACATCTCCGGGGCGGAGCTCCTGTTCCTCTTTTCCCTCCTCCTGATAATATCCCCGGCCTGCCACACAGATCAGAATCTGGCCGCCGCCCTTATCGGCATGGTGAATATGCCAGTTGTTCCGGCATCCCGGCTCAAAGGTCACATTGAAAATACCCACCTGGGAACCTGAAATCGGTGCCAGATAACTCCGACCGGTAAAATACTTTGCAAAACCGTCATTGGGTGCACCAATAGGAAATACCATTTCCGCAGCGTGGGCAGCTTTGGCACCCTCTCCCTCTGTTTCCTCTTTCCACACATCCTTCGCCAGACGGAACGCCGCCCAGCCCTTGGGCCAGCCTGCGTAGAAAGCGGCATGGGTGATGATTGCAGCCGCCTCCGCTCTGGTCACACCGTGAGCCTTTGCATTTTCCAGATGATGAACCAGCGAAGAGTCTGTGATTCCGGAAGACATCAGCGCCACCATCGTCACAATACAGCGGGTTTTCAGATCAATATCCCGGTTATTCCAGTTCTCCCCGAACAAAACATCGTCATTGAAATGGGCAAACTCCGGCGCGAAATCGCCAAGCTGCGTTCTCCCTGCTGTCTGTACGATTTTTTCACTCATATTAGTAATCTCCTTTTCTTTGCAAACTATTTCAAGCCCCCACCAAAAATACTTTGTTATATTATAACCCGAAATCTCTTATCAATCAATTCAAAATACAGCACAGTTCGGACACAAAAGGTCCGACGCATAGATAGAATTGTATGTGCGTCTGTGGTAAGATAATTATAACCTAAACGCGCTTTTTTGATATAAAAAAGGCGAGGACACAGCCTCAAAACAATAATATACTAAAAACGCATCGCGGGAGCACAGATATGAATTGGATAGACCAATTAAATCAGTCCATCGAATACATCGAAAGCAATCTGGACAAAACAATTGACATGCAGGCAATCAGCCGAATTGCAGGCTGTTCGCCATACCATTATCAGAGAATGTTCTCTCTGATTTCTGAAATCACGCTGGGTGAATACATCCGAAAACGAAGGCTGACGATGGCAGCCTATGAACTCCAAAACAGCGGTGCTTCTGTAATGGAGACTGCACTGAAATACGGATATGATTCTCCCACAGCTTTTGCCCGGGCATTTTCAAAATTCCACGGAGTGACGCCCCGGCAGGCAAAAAAAGCCGGAGTTTCCTTGAAAACATATTCGAAAATCTCATTTGAAATGGCTGTAAAGGGTCGGGAAGAATTAAGATACCGAATTGAGAAAAAACAGGATTTTCGATTAGTTGGTATAAAAGAAACTGTTTATAATGATGGTATCAATAATTTTATCCGTGTACCCAAAATGTGGGAAGAAGCGCGTGAAAGGGGAATGATTGAGGATATTTTTAAACTGTCAAACGGAAAACTCTGGGGTGTGATGGGCGCTCTGACGAACTATACACAGGATACGGTTGATTATTATATAGCTGCAGCCAGTGATGAGACCGTTCCGGAAGGTATGGCAGAGTTGTATGTGGAGGAAGGTTTGTGGGTAATCTTTCCATGTTACGGAAGGGAAAGTATTCAGCCTGTATGGAAAAGGATTTACGGAGAATGGTTTCCGGGGTCCGGGTATGAGCATTCCGGCGGTGTGGAGATTGAATGGTATTCCGATGGTGACCTTGATGCTGAAGACTATTTGACAGAAATATGGATACCAATAAAGGAGATTAAAACATGGAACTCTCAAAAGCAATTTTGACAAGGAGAAGCGTTCGGAGCTTTCGGCAGGACAATATTCCGGATGATATGATACGGGAATTAATAAGGGCAGCTATTTATGCGCCAAGTGCCGGAAACTGTCAGCCGTGGCATTTTTATGTGGTGAAAGACTCCGGGACAAGAAAAAGGGTGTATGAGGAGGCTTGCAGACAGGAATTTCTGACAGAGGCACCGGTATTGATTATCGTGTGCATTGATCGGAATGAAAGCGCAGACCGTTACGGAGAGCGTGGCGAAACTTTGTATAACATCCAAAATACGGCAGCAGCGGTGCAGAATATATTGCTGTCTGCCACGGATATGGGGCTTGGGTCATGCTGGTGCGGTGATTTCGATGATTGGAGTCTGCAGAAAATTCTTCAGATGGACAGCAAAAGGATTCCTGTTGCCATAGTAGCTGTCGGATATGCAAGCTTTGAACCTTCTGCGCCGAAGAGAAAGCCGATTGATGAAGTGGCTGATTTCATTGGGGAGTGGGAGGCACGCCGAGAGGAAGCCACCTCTGAAGTCAGAAAAATAGAGCATTGCGACATGGGCGGAACCATTTTTCATGATGTGAATCTGTATGGGGTGGAGATATCGGATGTCAATCTTGCAGAAGGAAAGATATTTGAATGTAATCTGAGCAATCTGGAAATATATGATTGCCGCCTTGATGGAATGAAAGTGAACGGAATTGATATTAGCAGCCTGCTGTAATATGCAACATTTCAGCACACCATTTTTACAGTTGGTTCTTGACAATAAGGGCAACAATAAATATAAAATTTTGATAGAATAAATGATTTAAATGTTTTAAAAAAAATGGGCATTGAAAACTCGGATGTTTTCAATGCCCTTTCAACGTTGGTGAGGTGACTCGAACACCCGATCTTCCGCTTAGGAGGCGGCTGCACTATCCACTGTGCTACACCAACTTATATGAAAGGTCCGCCGGTCAGCAGACGATTCAGCTATACTACAACAGCGCGTCCTCAGGGAAATTGATATGTCCCTGGAGCCAGATAACTCCCTTAAATCTCCTGCCCACCTGAGGCTCGCCCAACAAGTCTATTATATTGATTGAAACGTCAAATGTCAATTCATTACAGCAAATTGTTAAAATATAAATTTTTTCATCTGTAATTTTGTTGTTTACCATCCGAACACCCACAATTTCTCCCAGAACGGAATACTGATCACACTCCACCCCATAGGGCATAAAGCAGGTATCAACCAGACTGAAGACATCCTCCTTCAGGATTCGCTTTGAGATGGTGGTGTACATGTCCATATCCTCCAGGGTCAGCGTCTCGATGGCATCCTCGTCTCCTTTTCTTGCGGCCGCCAGCAGATTATTTCTGGTGACGGAAGCCTGCTTTACACGCTGTACCTGCTCTTCGTCCTTCTGAATCGGAAACAGAATGGAACCGCTGACTGATAAAGCAGACAAAGTAAGCGTCGTACCTCTGATGGGAAGCTTGTCTGTAGCCTGGGCCTTCACATAGGGAATCTTGTTTTTGAGATAAAAAATCAGGGAGATTCCCACCTTAATATCATCACATACTCCTGCATAAGAATCCTTATCTGCATGACGTTCCACAGACACATCCTCACAGGAGGTAATACCGCTGCCGTCCAGATACGGATAATAATATTCGTAAGTAAATTTTTCGTCGTCATCAAACTCACCGCAGACGGCAATTCCCAAACCTTCGGCGAAATTTTTGCAGAATTCCCCCAAAAGCATATTTTCTCTGTAACCATGTACTGTGTTCATAGTGATGGCTCTTCTGTCCGAGTTCATAACAACATCCGTCAAAAGCTCCTGTAGCTTCTGGCGGCTTTCAAAATGACTGAATCCAATGGCTCTCATATATTTATGCAAAAATTTCACCTTCTTTCTTTACGGTTGATCGATACAATCACGTATAATCAATCACCTTGCTGTCAGTTCCTTCTACTTTCACATAATGTCTGCTGTAATCTTTCTCATCTACTTTTACTTCAATAGTGCTTCCTACAGGGAACTGCGCAGATGGATCATACCACAGAGTCTCACTTTTAAACCTGTAAGTGACATCTGTATATCTGTCCCTGTATGTACAATATATAACATAAGGGTGGGCGCCATTTTTTGAAAGCTTTGTATTGCATGCAATTTGATCTACCGTAGCATAAATACTTTTTCCTTTTTCTCTGAGCTTCTTCTGTTTGGCACCTTTTACGGTCATGGATATAAAAATCACTGCACCGGTTATGGTGAAGATCAAGCCTGTTCCCGCCATAGTAACAGACCCAAAATAAAGTGTGGAACTTGCCTGAACCCGCCATGGATCATTCGGATCGCAATACAGGGAAATCCTCTTTCCTTTGGTCATACTGCTGTTGTAGGAATTGATACGTACATCTTTATATATGTTTCCGTCATATTCATAGGTAACATATACTGTGTTGTGTACCTCATCATCAGAATCACGATAGGATTCAATCTTCGTTATCTCCCCGTAAATCTGTACTGCTGCCTCCTTGAAATCAAAGGAATACTTAAACCAGAAAATTCCGCCTGCAAGAAGAAGAATTCCTACTATCATAAATATGCATGGTGTTGAATAACCCTTTTTTTTCTTCTTTTTCATTTATCTGCCTTTCTTAACAGGAAGAATTTCACCACAGATGGCAACTTCCGGATCTTCTGTCACGTATAATCAATCACTCTTTTTTCCGCTTCTTCCACATTGACATAATACTTGCTGTAATCATTGGCATCTACCTTTACTTCTATCGTACTTCCTACAGGGAATACCGCAGAGGGATCAGACCAGAGGTTCTCACTCTTAAACCGATAAGTGACATCCTTGTATTCATCCCTGTACGTACAATAAATTGCAAAAGGATGCTTACCATTCACGCTGGTATTGGTAACATATTCAATCTCTTCCACCGTTGCATAAATACTGATTCCCTGTTGCATCAATTTTTTTCGTTTCAGGGAATTCATAATTACGGAAATGGTTAATCCACCGCCGACCAGCGCAAAAATCAAGCCAAAGGCCATCAAAAAAATCGGCGGAAAATAAAGCATAGATTTTGCCTGAATATGTCGGGGCTTATCCGGGTCACAGTACAGCAAAATCTCTTTTCCCTCATACATACTGCTGCTGTAAGAGTTGATGCGCACGTCTTCATATCTTTCACCTTTGTACTCATAGGATACAAATACGGAATAATGCTCATCGCCGTCATCATCATAGGCACTGTCAATCCTGGTTATCTCTCCGGGGACTTCTACGGCCGTCGCCTTGAACTGCAAAGCAGATATGAGCCAGCCGATTCCCCAGATGAACATACAGATCCCCGCAATAAAAAATACATTTGGCACCAAAATTAATAATTTATCATATTTCTTATTTTTTCTCATTTGTTCTTATTCCTCATTTATCAGCAGAGCTTTCATTTATTTACTCTTCTTCCCAGGCAAAATTTTGTTTTTTCCACCCATGTAGGGGCGCAGCGCTTCGGGAATATTAATACTGCCGTCTTCGTTCACATTATTTTCCAGAAATGCGATCAATCCTCTGGGAGATGCAAGCACTGTATTATTTAAGGTATGCACATAGTATGTCCCGTTTTCCCCTTTTGTACGAATTCCGAGACGTCTCGCCTGGGCGTCACCCAGAGTAGAGCAGGAACCTACCTCAAAATATTTTTTCTGTCTGGGGCTCCATGCTTCCACATCACAGGATTTTACCTTTAAATCAGCCAGATCGCCGCTGCAGCACTCCAGTGTGCGGACGGGAATATCCAGACTGCGGAAAAAGTCTACCGTAAATTTCCACATTTTATTGTACCAGTCCATAGACTCCTCCGGCTTGCATAGAACTACCATCTCCTGTTTTTCAAACTGGTGAACACGGTAAACTCCTCTCTCTTCAATCCCGTGGGAACCTACCTCTTTTCTGAAACAGGGAGAATAGGAGGTCATGGTGATCGGCAGCTGGTTCTCCTGCACCAGTTCACCCTTAAATTTACCAATCATCGAATGCTCGGAGGTGCCGATAAGATAAAGATCCTCACCTTCAATCTTGTACATCATGGCTTCCATTTCGGCAAAGCTCATAACACCGTTTACAACACTGCTGCGGATCATAAAAGGAGGGATACAATAAATGAACCCTTTGTCAATCATAAAATCCCTTGCATAGCTGATCATAGCGGAATGGATTCTCGCGGCATCTCCCATAAGATAATAAAATCCGTTGCCGCTGGTACGTCCCGCCGCTTCCTTGTCAAGGCCGCTTATACTGTCCAAAATATCCGCGTGATAAGGAACTTCGAATTCCGGAACCACTGGCTCACCATACTTTTGAATTTCCACATTTTCACTGTCATCCTTCCCGATGGGAACAGATGGATCAATGATATTGGGTATCACCATCATGATCTTTGTAATTTTTTCCTGAAGCTCCGCCTCAAGAGTTTCCAACTCCGCAAGCCTTTTGGCCCCGGCTGCAACCTCTGCCTTTTTCTCCTCAGCCTCTTCCTTTTTGCCCTGCGCCATCAACGCTCCGATTTCTTTGGAAATCTTGTTGCGGCGGCTCCGCAGATCGTCGCCCTCCTGCTTTGCCTTTCTGTTCTCCGCATCCAGTTCGATCACTTCATCTACCAGAGGCAGCTTCGCGTCCTGAAATTTCTTTCTGATATTTTCCTTTACAATCTCGGGATTCTCTCTCAAAAACTTAATGTCTATCATATTATCTATCCATACCTTTCTGAATTAATCCAAAGCTTTTTCTATAAAAATATTGTGTACCTTCACCAGATCCTTGATCACTTCACCCTTTACCGCTCTTCCGTCCTTGTCTTTCAGAATGCGGATAACAGGTCTGTCTTGAAAATCCTTGTTTTGTGAGAGCACAACAGCTGTTTCTCCTTCGTTGGTCAGAACATGAGTGCCGGATGGATATACCGCGGTGAATCCCAGAAAAACATCTACGACTCGCGAGTCAAATAATTTGCCTTTGAAATTATTTAAATATTCGATTGCCTCATATACCTTCCTTCTCTCACAGGCAATTCCGCAGATCATCTCGTCAAAAGCATCGCAGACGTTCACAATTTTACACTCCAGAGAAATGTCCTTTGCACGCAGTGGAAATCCGGAACCATCCAGGCGCTCATGATGGTAAAGGATAATGGATTTACTCAAGTCGGAAATCCATGGTTCATCTTTCAGAGAAGAGTATCCGTAAATCGGATGCTTTTTATATGCAGCCATCTCCTGCTTGTTCAGTGTGTCCATATCCCTGTTGTTGTAATCGACAGTAGTGTACCGCAATCCAATATCGTGCAGCAGACAGCCCACTCCAATGTCGTGAATCTTCTCACTTTTCACATTCAGTTTCAGAGCAGTCAGGATTGCCAGGGAACATATACTGATAGAATGCTCATAAATATCAGCGCTTCTCTCCTTAATGTCAAATATTTTTTCCACCACCTGCTCTTCTTCCAGAATAGTGGAAATAATATTATCCGCAGTACTGTTAAGCTCCGAAAGCTCCTCATTATTCTGATATGTATGGCGCTCCAGAATATCCCTTACTGTCTCCCTTATTGTTTCTTCCATCTCGGATTTCAAAATAACAATTTCTTCTGATTTTGTCTCTTCTTTAATATATGCCTCTGAAATACCCAATTCCTTCAGCTTATCAATATAATCCTGACGTATGGTGATTCCTTCCGGAAGAATAATCTGATAATCCCAGGTCATAATATTCCTTGCAAGAACCTCTCCACCCTTTAGATCGTCAATTTTTTTCAGTATCATTTATTACTCTCCCATTGCTATTGCCAGTGCTTCCGACTCTTCAGTTCCAAGAGAAATAGCGCTGACACCGTTCTTGATTTCCTTTGTGTAAGAATAACATCCCTCTGCGCTATGTACAGAATTTAAAATAAATCCATTGTCGTTTTCATCCAGTAAAGCGAGACTGAAGCTCAACTGTCCGCCCATCTGGTTAAAGGCATCATATTTTACCAATCCCATCTTCTGATAAGCGGTTTCTATCTGCTTATATAAACTCCGAATGTCTTTTTTGTTTTTCTCAGTACTGTTTTTCAAAAACCTGTTGTCTTCACACAGCCCGATAATCTCCTGCTCCAGACTCATTCCATCCTTCCCGAGCAGGAACTTGTCCAGACGTCTTTTTAATCCGTTCACTTTTTTTATCTGAACAATCAGCAATATGATTACCGCCAGCATTATCACCATCAGGATAATAACTGCCACAAACAGGTAACCTAAGTCAAATGAGCCGAGACCGATCCGGTCTAAAAATAAACTGTTCATATTTCTCCTCTGGTATTTTTTATTTACATATTCCCCATCAAATCTATGAGTCTGTCTAAATCTTCATGGTTGTAAAATTCAATTTCAATCTTTCCTGCGCCTTCCCCTTTGGAAGTCACTGTTACTTTGGTGCTCAGACGCGCTTTCAACTTTTCTTCAATATCCAGATAGATTGCCTCCATGGTCCTGTCATTCGCCGTTTTCTTAGACGGCTTTACAGGCTTGTGCAGATTTTTAACCAGCTTTTCTACATCACGAACACTTAGCTTTTCATCAAAGATCTGCTGTGCTACGTTGTATTGCTCTTCTGCATTCTCAATTGCCAGAAGCGCTCTCGCATGTCCGGTGCTGATCATATCATCAATCAGCATCTGCTGTACTTCATCACAGAGCTTTAACAAGCGCATGGAATTCGTAACCGCGGCACGGCTCTTTGAAACTCTTTCCGCTACCTCATCCTGTTTCAGGTGAAACTCTTCCAGAAGCCGTTTGTAAGCCTGAGCCTCTTCAATAGGATTCAGATCTTCACGCTGGATATTCTCGATCAGGGAAATCTCCATAATCTCCTGCTCTGAATAATCCCGAATAATAACAGGAATCTCTTTCAGCCCTGCCTGCTTTGCCGCACGCCATCTTCTCTCTCCGGCAATTATCTCATAGTGGTCTTTTCTGTCCTGAACAAGAATCGGCTGAATTAATCCGAACTGCTTGATAGATTCAGAAAGCTCCTGCAAAGCATCTTCATCAAAATTTTTGCGGGGCTGCTTCCTGTTGGGCTCTACCATTGAAATCTTCACGATAGTCTCCTGAGCACCTTTGGACTCTGCAACCGGTTCCTTTATCTCCTTTTCCTTTTTAGCCTTTGCTTCCCCTACCGCATTCGGAATCAAAGAATCAAGTCCTTTTCCCAATCCCCTTGCTGCCATATCTACCTCCATCTTTTCATATTTCCCGTCAATCCGGTAAAACAAACCAATCCACAAAACTGGTTTCTTTATCCTTTATCTTGATTGTTCGATTCAATAATTTCATCCGCAAGATTCATGTACGCCTCTGCCCCTGCAGATTTTGCATCATATTTATTGATGGGTATACCATAACTGGGTGCTTCCGCCAGTCTGATATTTCTGGGTATCAGAGTTTCGTACACCTTCTGATGAAGATTTTCCTTCACGTTCTCCACCACCTGCATAGAAAGGTTGGTACGCGAGTCATACATGGTAAATACCACGCCCTCCATTTCCAACTCAGGGTTTAACCGTTCCTTTACCAGATTCACCGTATGAATCAGCTGACTCAATCCTTCCAATGCATAGTACTCACATTGAATCGGAACAAGAACGCTGTCTGCCGTTGTCATAGAGTTAATAGTAAGCATATTCAAAGAAGGAGGACAATCAATAATTATGAAGTCATATTCTTCTTTAATGTAATCTACTTCATTTTTTAATATGTATTCCTTTTTATCTATACCTATTAATTCTATTTCCGCAGCTGCCAGATTCACATTGGAAGGTAACACCGACACATTGTCGATCACATTTTTAATAATACAGTCCCTGATAGAGCATTCTCCCAATACCAGTTCGTATATGGTATTATCCAGATTATTTTTATCAATGCCATATCCGCTGGTGGTATTTCCCTGAGGATCCGTATCAATTACAAGTACTTTTTTACCTTTTTCCGCCAGACATGCCGAAAGATTAATTGAGGTAGTGGTCTTACCTACGCCGCCTTTTTGATTTGCAATAGCAATTATTCTTCCCATAATTTTTACCTTTCTTTAGTTTCGCTTTTCAATTATATCACTAATCACAAGATATATCTACATGAAAGTTTTGAAAATTTTGTGTCGAAACTTTTTGTTGCGGCTAAAGGAAGATGTTGCTAAAATGTATTTACATTAATTAAAGAATTCAGGAGGAAAAGTAAATGTACACATTTAAAAAATCAAAAAAATCGAGTTCAGCAATGAATTACAGCTCACACATATGTAATAT
>JAIDME010000062.1 GCA_029050705.1 Acetatifactor sp. | reverse complement strand
CTAAATTCTGGTTCTTGCGGACGTGACTGCAAAGCCAAGATATGTCGCGGCAGACATGCTTTCTCAGGCGGAGCATGATGAACTTGCCAGCGCCATACTGATCACCACCTCCAGGGAACTTGCCGAACAGGTTTCCGCTCAGGTGGACGTATTCACCGCACAGCTGGAGCGAAGAGAAATCATACGGAAGGCACTGGACAATTACGGTTATATTTTAGTCGCAGAGAGTATGGAGGACGGGATAGATGCAGTAAATGAGATTGCTTCCGAACACCTGGAAATCCTGACGGCTAATCCTTTTCAGATCATGACAAAAATCCGCAATGCGGGAGCCATTTTCCTGGGTGAATATGCCTCCGAGCCGCTTGGGGACTACTTTGCCGGTCCGAATCATATCCTGCCCACCAACGGCACCGCAAAGTTCTTCTCTCCGGTAAACGTGGATGATTTTATCAAAAAGACCAGCATCATTTCCTATTCGAGAGAAGCACTGGAACGGGTACACAAGGATATTGAGACCTTTGCGGTGAGCGAGGGTTTGACGGCCCACGCCAACAGCATAAAGGTGAGGTTTGAGTAAAGCCTGGAGACAAACAAGACAGTTGCTCCCGGCAGACGGGAAGCTATAAAAAACAGGAGGGCTACATGAGCAGAACCGCAGGAATCAATCGGAAAACAAAGGAAACGGATATTACCGTCAGCCTGAATCTGGATGGCACGGGGAAATCGGAGATTTCCACAGGCATCGGTTTTTTTGACCATATGCTGGAGGGTTTTTCAAGGCATGGATTTTTTGATCTGACCTGCCGGGTAGAAGGAGATCTTCAAGTGGACGGACACCACACCGTTGAAGATACCGGCATTGTCCTGGGACAGGCGATTGCCGAAGCTCTGGGGGACAAAAAGGGAATCCGCCGCTACGGCTCCTTCATTCTCACCATGGATGATGCGTTGGCGCTGTGTGCCATAGACCTGTGCGGAAGACCATATCTTGGTTTTGAATGTACTTTCCCTGCAGCGCAGGTGGGGGCACTGGATACCCAGTTGGTAAGAGAATTTTTTTACGCTGTATCCTACAGCGCAGCCATGAATCTGCACATCAGGATGCTGGACGGAATCAATGCGCACCATATGATCGAGGCCATGTTCAAGGCCTTTGCAAAGGCGCTGGATCAGGCCACCGGCTTTGATGCCCGCATTACGGATGTACTGAGTACTAAGGGGAGCCTCTGAGTACCATGTTATTAAGATGAAAAAACAGGAGAGAAAAGATGATAGTTAAAAGATTTGTCCCTTGCATATATCTTTACCATGGACATGCGGTGAGAAGTCTCAAAGATATGGTGGTAGTGGAGACGGATCCCCTGCGGCTTGTACAGCTTTACAATGAAAACGGCGCTGACGAGCTGATTGTGTTCGATATGTCGGAGGGAGACGAGGAGCACGAGGCGGCGCTGGACATTCTGAAGGAAATCTGCTCCACCGCTGAGATGAATGTCATAGGCGCGGGTAATGTCAAGCGCATGGAGGATGTGAAGAAACTGCTGTATGCCGGCTGTAAGCGCGCTGTTTTGGACTATGAAAAAGATGAGAATATCGCCATCACCGAGGAGGTATCCCTGAAATTCGGCCGTGACAAGCTGCTGGTGTCCTATAATGACTCCGGGGTACTGGATGTAAACAGTGAGCTGATTGAACAGTATATCTCCGGACTGATCCTGATGAACCCTCATCAGATCCGGGAGACAGAGAGCATTACAGACCTGCCTTTTTATGTGCAGATTAATCAGATTGCACTGAATAAACTGATGGAAATCCTTTCCTATCGAAATGTCTGCGGTATTACAGGGAACACCATCAATGACAATTATGGGGAGATTGGTAATCTTAAGGGAATGTGCATGGAAAGCGGCATTCCCGTTGAGACTTTTGCGGCAGCTTATGCCTGGTCTGATTTTAAGAAAAACAGCGACGGCATGGTGCCGGTGGTGGTTCAGGATTACAGGACCCTGGAGGTGCTGATGGTGGCGTACATGAATGAGGATGCCTATCTGCAGACCCTTTCCACAGGCCGCATGACCTATTTCAGCAGAAGCCGGAATGAGCTTTGGCTGAAGGGAGAGACCAGCGGACATTACCAGTATGTAAAGAGCCTGACCGCCGACTGCGATATGGATACCATCCTGGCAAAAGTGTCCCAGGTTGGGGCCGCCTGTCACACAGGGGCGAGAAGCTGCTTTTTCAACGAGATTGCAAAGAAGGACTGCGAGGTCAGTGAGAACCCGCTCCAGGTGTTTGAGGATGTGCTGAATGTCATTAAAGACCGCCGGATTCATCCGAAAGAGGGCTCCTATACCAACTATCTCTTTGACAAGGGAATCGACAAGATTTTGAAAAAGCTGGGCGAGGAGGCCACGGAAATCGTTATTGCGGCAAAGAATCCCAATGCCAACGAGGTAAAGTATGAGATGAGCGATTTCCTGTACCACATGATGGTTCTTATGGTGGAGAAGGACATAAGCTGGGAGGAGATCACCTCAGAGCTTGCCAACCGGTAAATTTGAACGTACGTCCGGATTGCGTGGTATTGGATGCAGAGCAAATGCAAAGCTTATCCAAAAATATAATGTCTTGTTACGGCAACCGGAAGCTTTCCCCGCATATATAATATATCAAAATAACGTAAAAAAGCTTCCGGTTAACGGAAGCTTTTTTCAGGCACAACTCTATATAACACTTTACCAAATAATAAAAGAAAAGTCTAGTATTTTTTCCTTCAAATGCTACGATAAAGTTACAGTTCGGTTCCGATAGTGTCAGGTGGT
>JAIDME010000061.1 GCA_029050705.1 Acetatifactor sp. | reverse complement strand
GTACGGTCTGTATGACAGAGCTCTGGGAGCGGCATATCTGAACGGACTCTGGGAAGCAATCGACAAAGCGGCAAAGCGCTCGTAAGAAAGGGGAAGAGTATCATGAAATTAAGTAATAGCGGACTTGCTGAGAGAGAGCCCTGGGAAGCGGCAGGCTTTGACCTTCCGAAATTTGACAGGGAAGCGGTGACGGCGGCAACAAAGGAAAATCCTTTCTGGATCCACTTCGGTGCAGGTAATATTTTCAGGGCATTTCAGGCAAATGTGGTGCAGAAGCTGCTGAATGAGGGAGCGCTGGACAGAGGGCTGATCGTGGCGGAAGGCTTTGACTATGAGATCATAAGGAAGATGAACCGCCCTCATGATGATTACTCTATCCTTGTCACGCTCAAAGCGGACGGCAATGTTGAGAAGACCGTGATCGGAAGTGTGGTGGAATCCTGTATTCTGGATTCCGGGGACAAGGGAGAGTACGAGAGGCTGAAGGAGATATTCGGCAGGGATTCCCTGCAGATAGTGTCCTTTACCATCACGGAAAAGGGATACAGTCTGGTAAACGGAAAAGGGGAGCTGCTCCCGGATGTGGAGACTGATTTTTCGGCAGGCCCGGAAAAGCCGTCCAGCTACATCGGAAAGGTGGTATCTCTTCTGTACAGCCGTTATCAGGCGGGCGAAAAGCCCATAGCCATGGTAAGCATGGATAATTGTTCTCACAACGGTGATAAGCTGCATGCCGCAGTGAATGCGTTTGCGGAAAAATGGACGGAGAACGGGACGGCAGATGCAGGCTTCCTGGATTATGTTAACAATCAGGAAAAGGTTTCCTTTCCCTGGACAATGATCGACAAGATCACACCGCGCCCGGACGCCTCGGTGGAAGCAATCCTTAAAAAGGACGGGCTGGAGGAACCGGAGCCGGTTATTACCGGAAAAAATACATATGTAGCGCCCTTTGTCAATGCGGAGGAGTGTGAGTATCTGGTCATCGAGGATGCGTTCCCCAACGGTCGGCCGGAACTGGAGAAAGGCGGTCTGATATTCACCGGGCGCGAAACGGTGGACAAGGTGGAGAGGATGAAGGTATGCACCTGTCTGAATCCGCTGCACACAGCGCTGGCAGTTTACGGATGTCTTCTCGGATATAAGAAGATTTCAGAGGAGATGAAGGATGCGCAGCTGCGCAAACTGGTGGAGACCATAGGGTATGTGGAGGGGCTTCCGGTGGTGGTGAATCCGGGAGTGCTGGATCCTAAGGAGTTTATTGATACGGTCATCAACGTCCGTATACCCAACCCGTTCATGCCGGACACGCCCCAGAGGATTGCAACGGATACCTCCCAGAAGCTTGCCATCCGCTTTGGAGAGACGATAAAGGCATATGAAACATCGCCGGAGCTGGATGTGGCGGATCTGAAGCTGATTCCCCTTGTGTTTGCCGGGTGGCTGCGGTATCTGATGGCGGTGGACGATAAAGGCAATCCCTTTGAACTCAGCCCGGATCCGCTGCTGGATACGGTGTGCCCTTATGTGGCAGGTTTCAGGCTGGGAGAGGACGCGGATGTGGAAAAGGCTCTGAGACCGGTGCTTGAGAATGCTAAAATATTCGGCGTGAATCTGTATGATACGGGCATGGCGGACAAAGTGTGCGGATATTTTAAGGAATTGACAGCAGGGGCGGGAGCCGTCCGCGAGACGCTGAAGAGATACACTGAATAGATATAAAAGAGCAATATTTGATAATTAATCAAGCAAGCTGTGGGGAGATTTTCGCAGGGCAAAATGATAAGATATGCAAAATGGGATTAAGACAAGGAGAATGATATGCTGTACATAGGTATTGATTTGGGGACATCAGCGGTAAAGCTTCTGCTGATGGACAGTGAGGGGAAGATTGTAAATGTGGTTTCCAGGGAATATCCCCTGTATTTCCCGCATCCGGGCTGGTCAGAGCAAAATCCGGAGGATTGGTATGCCCAGACCATGGAGGGGATCAGGGAACTGCTTCAGGGTGCGGACAAGACTCAGGTGGCAGGCATCAGCTTTGGCGGACAGATGCACGGTTTGGTCATTCTTGATAAGGATGACAACGTGATCCGCCCCGCGATCCTCTGGAATGACGGGCGTACCACGGAGGAGACGGATTACCTGAACAATGTGATCGGCAAGGAGAAGCTGTCAGAGTACACCGCAAATATTGCTTTTGCGGGATTTACCGCGCCGAAGATCCTCTGGGTGAAAAACAGGGAGCCTGAGAACTTTGAAAAAATCGCAAAGATCATGCTTCCCAAGGACTATATCGCATATAAACTTACAGGCGTGCACTGCACCGACGTGTCGGATGCTTCCGGCATGCTGCTGTTTGATGTGAAGAACCGCAGGTGGTCTCAGGAGATGTGTGAGATCTGCGGCATCAGAGAGGATCAGCTTGCCACATGCTATGAGAGCTATGAGGCAGTGGGAACCATTCTTCCGGAGATTGCGGAAGAACTTGGCCTGAAGTCTGATGTAAAGGTTGCCGCAGGCGCGGGGGACAATGCGGCTGCTGCGGTGGGAACCGGAACTGTTGGCGACAATATGTGCAACATCTCTCTTGGAACCAGCGGAACCATCTTTATCTCTTCCGGGAAGTTCGGCGTGGATAAATTCAACGCGCTGCATTCCTTTGCACATGCGGATGGCAGCTATCACCTTATGGGCTGCATGCTCAGTGCCGCAAGCTGCAACAAGTGGTGGATGGATGAAATCATCGGCACCAATGATTATGCGGGAGAGCAGAAGAAGATTGAAAAGCTGGGCGAGAACCATGTCTATTATCTGCCGTACCTGATGGGAGAGCGCTCCCCGCACAACAACCCTAACGCAAGGGCAGTCTTCATCGGCATGACCATGGACACCACCAGAGCCGACATGACCCAGGCGGTGCTGGAGGGAGTTGCGTTTGCGCTGCGGGATTCCCTGGAGGTGGCAAAGTCCCTGGGGATTGATATTAAAAGGACAAAAATCTGCGGCGGCGGTGCAAAGAGTCCCCTCTGGAAGAAGATCGTAGCCAATGTGCTGAATCTGAAGGTGGATGTCATCGAGAGCGAGGAAGGGCCGGCCATGGGCGGAGCAATGCTTGCGGCAGTGGCCTGCGGTGAGTACGGGAGCGTGGAGGAAATTGCGGCCAAAGTGGTAAAGATCGTAGATACCGTGGAGCCTGACCCTGAGCTTGCGGCAAAGTACGAGGCGCGTTACGCACAGTTTAAGGAAATCTATCCCACATGTAAGCCGCTGTTTGAAAAGCTGTTATAGAGCAGTTACAGTAAATTAAAAAAGGAGAGATGAGATGAAAATTCTATCTGTTAATGATCCTGCTTTTAAAAAGTATGGCCGTATAATAACAAATGTTGACTTTAAGGAGCTGGTTGCCGCTATGGAAAAAACTCCGGTCCCGGAGGGCGTGGTCTATGAGCCCAGCATTCCTGAACTGGAGGCATTGCCCGTGATGCAGGAACTGTCCGCTGTGACATACGGCGAGATGCCCATTCAGATCGGTTACTGCAACGGCCACAATACGAAGCTGAACGCGGTTGAATACCACAGGGATTCCGAGATTAACGTAGCGGCTACGGATGCGATCCTGATCCTTGGCATGTTACAGGACGTGGAGGCGGACCATACATATGACACAGCGAAGATGGAGGCCTTTCTGGTTCCTGCGGGAACGGCTGTGGAGGTTTATGAGACCACACTGCACTATGCACCCTGCAGCGTGGAGGGCAATGGTTTTCAGGTGGCGATCGTGCTTCCCAGAGGCACAAACTATCCCCTGAAGGCATCTCATCCCAAGGCTGCGGGCACAACCACGGACAATGAGGACTGTCTGATCACGGCGGTGAATAAGTGGCTTATCGGACATGCGGAGGGCGGCCTGGACCAGGGAAGCTTCCTTGGCCTGAAGGGAAAGAATCTGGACATTAACGAATAGTTAAGAAGTTTTGGCGGGAGCCCGCCTTAATGAGTATAGTAAAAACAGGAGGATTTTAGAATGAACAATTTACCTCAGGTAAAGATCGGTATTGTTGCTGTGAG
>JAIDME010000060.1 GCA_029050705.1 Acetatifactor sp. | reverse complement strand
CCCTCACAATATGCCAGAGGATTGGTCGATGCGCGCATCTCACCCAGATAAGCGTAGGTACGGATGTGCAGCTGGCGAATCAGGTTCAGATAATAGTCCAGCACCTCATAAAAATCTCTGCTCTCTTTCCGTGCTTTCGCCAGGATCATAGGCAGATGAAGCGATACCGCGCCAATATTGAACCGCCCCACAAATACAGGCATGTCTTTATCGTCTGCGGGATGCATGCCGCCTCTCTCATACCAGGGGGACAGGAATGCCCGGCAGCCCATGGGCGAAATAATCTTCCCATACTGCTTGTATATACTTGCCACATAACCCTTTCCTGTCAGGCTCAGCCAGTCAGGGTACATAGTCTTTGCGGAACACTTTACCCCTGCCTCAAACACATCCTCCAGCGGCTTTCCCGGCCCATGAAGATTTTCGTCATACAGAAATACAATCTTAGGGAAAAGTACAGGCTTCTTGCAATCCTTCTTGCCCTGCCCTCTCCTTCTTACATTCAGCATGGTGATGGAAGCCAGCCTTGCAAATTTTCCGGTGCCTGTTCCTGCCGTAACTGTGATAAAGGGATAATCGCCCCGGCTGCTTCCAACTGTGTTGAACTTGTACTCCCAGCCCTGGAAGCCCTGCTCATACTCCCGCACCACATCAGCGTAAGCCTCTGCCTCGGCAGTGTCCCTGTCAATTCCCAGACGGATATATTTATTCACATATTTGTCATAAGATTTTTCCGCATAGGGCTCAAGGATCAAATCAACGCTGGGCACAGTAAACCCTCCGTACTGCTGACTCGCGGCGCTTAAGACAATATCGCCGATGACGTCAAATGCCACATCAAGGGACTTGGGCTCGTTGTACCAGACATTTCCCATCTCAAATCCGCCATGCAGCACATTCTGCACATCAAAGAGACAGCAGTTCATAGTGTCTCTCCTGGCCGACATATCATGCACATAGATATAACCGTCACGGCAGGCCTGAATCTCCTCCGTGGTCAGGAAAAACTTCTGGTACAGTTCCTTATTCAGCTGATTAAAAATCAGGCTTCTCTTGGTAGCCACCAGTGCAGAGTCCGTATTTGCATTTTCCTTGTCCCCGATATACATGATGGACTGACTCTTCTTGTAAACGTCATCCAGCATGCGCACAAAATCCTGCTTATAGTTTCGGTAATCCCTGTAACTCTTTGCCACCACGGGCTTTACCTGCTCCAGAGCGCTCTCCACAATATTGTGCATGACGGGAATGGGAATCTCGTCCACATCCATCTCGTTGACCTTCTCGATCACATACCGGCAGATACTGCTTTCTTCCTCCCCGGTGAATTTCGTCAAAGCCCGGTATGCGCTCTTTGCCACCGCATTGATGACCTTCTGTACGTTAAAAATTTCTTTACTGCCGTCCTTCTTGATGACATATACTTCTCTCTCCGGCTTAAACTCCTCTCCGTAACTAATCTTTTCGGTAGCCGCCTGGTCAAAATTACTGCTCATCGATTTCATTCCCTTTCATCAGATTTCAGGTTCCAACAACACAAAATGTAGAATTCTTCCTGGTATTAGTACCTATATATTGTGTCGCTATTTAACAGTATAAGGAAGAATCTCCCACTTGTCAACGAACATCATAAAAAAATATGTACAAAAAAGGCACCTGAATTTTAGAGATAAATTCAGATACCTGATTTAATCATCCGTTTCTTCCTGTGGTAACTGCATCGGCAGTTCCGGCAACTCCGCCGTCAGCTGCATGGTTGCCACAATGTCGGCGAGCCACCTTCTGTACCGCTCCTTCACTGAAGCCGGAGCAATCACCACGGCCTCCCTCCCGATTCCTGCCAGCCATCCGAAGAACTGTCCGCTGACCGCTACTTTTGCACGGATTCGAAAAATCCTGTCCGTCATGGGGCGTATGTCCGCATCCCTGCCAAAACGATCAAGCACCACTCCCACCAGCCTGTTGGGAAACTGCAGTGTTACTGTATCCAGATCACCGCTGAACATACCAAAGGTCTGGTTGGTGTAAACCGCCGGATCTATCTCCGAAAACTGCTCCAGCCCTTCTCTGGCCTCCTTCAATACCTTAACCTGTCCCATTTTATCCACGCGGTAGTGCTTCATGATGCCATCCGTTCCATCATATGCCGCCAGGTAGTAATTCTCTTCCTTCCATATCAGCGCCCAGGGGCTTGCCTGCTTTCTGCTCCCTGCCCGGGGCACAAGCTCTTTCTTCATATTCCAGTCAAGATACTGGAACTCAATCTGCCTGTTTCCCTGGATTGCCTTGTGAATATTGTCAATATTGTAATAAATACTCTCGTTCTCTGTCTTGATGCGCCCCGCCACATAGACCTGTCGCTGGAGCTTCCCGGCATCATGCTTTCCCGCCATGTGTTCCAGCTTCTTGATCAGGCTTCTTGACTTCCTTGTTGTAATGAACCGTGAGGACTGTACCGCATCTACCAGGAGTTTTAACTCCGCCAGTTCAAAATCCCGGCTTGCCATATAATAGCCGCCGCCAAGCCTGTTGTGCACCTGAATGATGTCATAGCCGAAATCGCAAAGCTTTTCTATGTCATCATAGATGCTCTTCCGCTCCGAATGAATATCCTGCGACTCCAGATATGCAATGATTTCCGCTGTACTCACCGGGTGGTTCTCATCTGTATTTTCAGTCAGAAGCTTTATGATATACAGAAGCTTCAGTTTTTGCCCTGCCGACTTTGCCATGTTAAAAAACCCCCAGAATATCAAATCGTTCTTACGCGTGTAGAT
>JAIDME010000006.1 GCA_029050705.1 Acetatifactor sp. | reverse complement strand
ACTTCAAAGATCGAGGCGGCAGCGTCATAAACGATGCAGGATTTTATGAAACTTTTTTCTGGGAACTTGCCTGCGATGACATAAACATGGTGCAGGAAGAAGTCAGAGTGTCGGATGGAGTGCTGAAGGGGAAATTAAGTTTTTCCCGTTCCGGTACATATATGTTAGCCGGCACATTATCGGACGAGCTGGGGAGTTTTTCGTTCCCTGTTCAGGTCAGTGTAACGAATGAGATGCCAACGGGAAGCATACCCGAAGACCGATGTACACGTCTGGACGGAGAATGGACGCTTTGTCTGGATGACTATTTCACGGATCAGGACAATGATACGCTTGTCTATTCTGTCACAGATACGCCGGAGGGAGTCGCTGTCCGGCTGGAGGGCAGTCAGTTGACCATCACCCCGCAAAGCGATGGAACGCATACGGTGGCAATTCAGATAAGCGATGGAGAATGTGCAGTGCAGTATGTCCACCGAATTAAGGTGATTCCGCTGTGGCAGGCATATTGGTGGGTACTTGTATTGATCGCTGTGGCGACGGCGCTCCTTTTAGCACTCCTTTTATGGAAGATATTTTATAAGCCCAAACCGGAGCTGGAACGTCTGACAGAGGAAAAAAAGCAAAATCATTTTTGCGGGAAACTGGATGCTTATTTTGTTTTGCAGCCGGAGGGAGAGGAAGAGATACCGCCGCTTTCCTTCCAGATGAGCAAAGTAAAGGACGGAAGGGTATCGCTGGGTGCTCTTTTCGGAACCTTTCCGGAACAGGCAGCCGCATTGCACCTGGAAGATATTTTTCTCATTGCCGATGAAGACCGCAGCATGATCTTATACCACAGGTCAAAATCCGGCGTTATGGTCGGAAGTACGATTGCATGTATGCAGATACAGTACAGTATCAGCTTTGGCGACATTATTTATATTACGTCGCCGGGGGGTGATTATGATCTGGAGATTCACTATGTTGCCCTGTTCCAATAAGCAAACAGAAAAAAGGAGGAAGTGATAGCCATGGAGACAATCACACAGACAAACAGAACAATATTGTTTGCCGAGATGAATCCGGAACGTCTCAACTTACTGACATTGATCGGGGATGTGCGGGGAAAGAGCAGTCTGGATGATGACAAGATGAAAGAGATCAACGAAGAATTGCTGGTCTCAAGCTTTGAGGAGTTCCTAGAAAAGTTTACTCCGGTGGTGTATTCCTGGTGTGATGCGACAACGGGAAGCATCCAGTACAGTCTGGTAAAACCGGAAAATATCCCGCAAAACTGTATCACGGAGATTCCGCTGAACGAATCCAATGACCTTTTAAACATGCTGACTACGCTGATGGGCGCCAGAGATGCCCAGGGCGTCGCAAATGCGGATTTCCAGTTCAGCAATATTCTGGAGATGATCTCACCCAAGAAAATCATGGATGATATCCGCCAGGTTCGCAGAGAGATTCAGTATACTTACGGCAAATATGTGGAGTTGGATGAGGAAGATCCGAAGAAGCTGGATATGGGTGACAAGCTGAACTATCAGTTTGAGCAGGCAAGTCAGAATTATAATAATGTTCTTGCCATGCTTCCCCTGGCCATAGAGGACATTAAGACCCGTCTGCTGTTGGGAGATAACGAAGCCGGACAGGGACAGTCAGAATTTAAGGCCGGTCTTTTGAGCATGGGTGACGATGGTGAATTGAAGATTCTGGAGATGAAACAGGAAGAGAGCACCCAGCTTGCAGTCGTGGACGATCAGGTCAACACAAGCCTGATGGAGACATTCAAAGAGGACTATGATGCATTAAATGAAAATCAGTCCGATTATGTAAGGGATTTGGTGGTGCGGACCTTCTGCCCGTTGAGCTCCACCATGGAGAGCAGTGTCAACCGGGAACTGGAGGTACGTAATTATAACAGCTATCTGGAGTTTTATAAGAAGAGCAAGGATGACTTCGTAAAGGTAGTCAAACCTCTGGTGGAGAGGATGCTGGGCGTCAAGACCTTTTTCGATCAGTATCAGGTCAAGGAAAAAGGAATGCAGCCTAAACTGCTGATCACGAACCTGCCGCTGGAGATGATGGTAAAGGCGAGCAACTTGCCGAGGCTGATTGCCTATCTGAATACGACCAATGACAAAAATGAGTTTGAGAATACAATCTGGTTTGGAATCGTACCGGATGTGGAGCTGAACCAGACGGAGGGAGGCAGACTGCAGAGAATCCGTTTCGCCGGAAACAAACAGGAAGAAAAGCGCGGAAATAATTCCATGGAAAATGTGGCAGCTTTGATGAATGCGCTGGAGCCATACAGGATCACTACATTCTTCAGTTTCTGCTCCGGCGAAGATTCAACGTTCAACTATGTCGCCACAGAGGGCATCAACATTTATAAAGAAAAGTGTGCGCCGCTTATGAAAAAGGCATACAGCGAGTTTGCCGTACCCTGCATTCCGAATGCAACCATCATCCCCAAGGATAAGTCGGGTCTGGTGCTGGATAAGCGGATGGTCATGGATGAGGATGGAAACGTATCCCTCTCCGCAGAGAAGGATGATGTTATGAAGATGTGGCTGGAAGGCATTTATGTAGGAGCGGCTTATGAAGCGGCAGGAATTGTGGCAGCATGGCAATGCCCGGAATACCTGAAACAGCGCTTTAAAAACACCAGCATGGAATATCCGGGCGTGCGGTTTGATGTAGAAGCCAATGACAACGCGCTTTTGGCGACTACCAGTATGACGAAGGAAATCTCAGGATTTACCAATGCCATCAAAAATTCCATCAACCGAACCGGTTTCGGATTTGTATTTTCGTCGGACAATGCACAATACAAAGGGCAGAACATTAAGAACATAACGGTATATAAGGCGCGCAACCTGTTGAGTAACGGAAACGAATTTGAGCCTATATACAAGACGCTGGTAGTTACTTATATTGAACGGATGCTCCGGTTTTACAGCGGAGACTTCAAGCAGGATAAGATACTGACGTTTTTCAGCAATAATCCCAGCAGCCAAAAGAGCAGATGGGACGCGGACAGACAGTATGTCAATTCCATTCTTCAGGATGGAGATGAACTGGACTACAGCATTGATGAGAAAAACGGAGTCTGTGAAGTGCTGGTGACATTTGCCAACACAACTAAAAATTTGAAAGTACAGCTTACAAGAAAAGCTGGAAATGAATAATCCCGTACTTTTGTACAGAAAAAAAGAAGGAGGAAACAAAAATGGGAGTACGATTGAGCATTGAAGGAAGCGAGTCTGTCAAGTTAAGGGAGACGAGCATCACCGGCATTAAGTTTGGGGCTGACATTCCTCATGACTCCAATGCCAGATCAACGGATCTGGGTTCTACAGTATTGATCGAGGGTAAGATCCTGGCGGCAGTAAACGGGGAGGCGGCAGATGACACGAGCAAGCTTGCAAAGTGGTCTCTGATCGCGGCGGAAAAGGCTGACTGTTACCGGAAGGTTCAGATCGATGTGGTGAGCGCATCTCAGATTGTGCGTCAGATCACCATTCCAAACGCTTTCGTGGTGGGATATGAAGAGGACTTTACGGATGAAACCGGCGCAGGGACATTCCGTCTTCTGATCAAGCAGAAGAAGGATAAGATGAGCAGCCTTAAATTTGAAGGCGGCTTCAGCGGAGAATAGACTGCAGCCTGACAACAGCTAAAAAACACGTGTAGCACATGAAAGGAGAACTACTATGGGATTTACATTAAAGGTGGAGGGAAACACCACAATTGAATTGGGAACAACGAGCATTACGGGCGTGAAAGTCAGCACAGACATTCCGCAGGACAGCAACGCAAGGTCTACGGATCTGGGGAGCACTGTAACTGTTACCGGAAAGATTCTGACAGCTGTGGACGGGGATCCTTTTGACGGAACAAAGCAGCTTGGCCTGTGGGCACTGGTTCCGGCGGAGAATTCCGACTGCTACCGCAAAGTCACCGTAGAGGTGATCGCAGCCTCACAGGTGGTTCGCAAGTATACATACCCCAATGCTTTCGTTGTGGATTACAGGGAAAACTACGGGGATGTGGAAGGCATCGGCACCTTTACGCTGGTCATGAAGCAGAAAAAAGACAAGATGGCACAGGTATCGGTAGAAGGCGGATACAGCCTTACTTAATTGGCGGAAATGCAAAAGGGGCTGCCTGCTTGCGGGCGGTCCCTCTTGGCAGGTAAGCTGACAGGCGGCGGCAGATGAAAGATTATTATAAAATACTGGGCGTGGACAGACAGGCATCGCCGGAGGAAATTAAAAAAGCATATCGTAAACTGGCAAAGCAATATCATCCGGATGTGTTAAAGAACGACAAGGCGAAACAGGATCGTATGTATCAGATTCAGGAAGCCTATGGGTGTCTGGAAAATGAAGAGCGCCGCAAAAAATATGACGCAGAGTGTCTGAAGAACTCCCGAAGCGCTTTTGACACAGGGAGGAAGCAGAAAAACAGTACAGAGCCGTTTGAAGAACGAAAGCCGGATATGGGGCGGTTTGAACGGTTTTTCGGATTTCAGCCGGGCAAAGGGATGGAAACCTACCGGGATCAGGGGGCAAAAAAAGCAGAAGGACCTGTCAGACCCGAGGAAATATTTGCAGCCTTTTTCGGAACAGGGAGTATGCAGGAGGCGGGAAAGAGAAATGGGTCAGGAAGCAAAAAAAAGAGTTAAGCAGATTATAGATGTTCTGATCATTTTTTGCGGAATATTCCTTATTTACTATGTCTTGAAGGTAATTAGGACATGGCGCATTACGCCTGTATTTCTGGCTGTGATAATAATCGTGCTGGCATGGATACTGTTCGATCTCTTCTTTTTATGTAACGGAAAAAGTGAAGAAATCCTATCACCCGGGCCGGAGGTGCCTCTGACGCAGGGAATACAGAAACTGATTCTGCTGGACGAAGACGGAAAGCCTGTCAGGTCATGGGATCTGCAGGGAAAAGTGTCTCAGATCATCGGAAAGGCCGGACAGGATCAGGAGTTGGATATTGATTTGTCAGATTGTGAGTACAGCAGCTTTATTGATTTTCAGCACGCCGTGCTGAATTTCTGCCTGGATCAGTGGTATGTGGAAGATCTTGGCTCCCAAAACGGCGTAAAGGTAAGGAAAGTGGAGGACGGAGAATGTTACAGAGTGATTCATCGTCCATGCAAAGTTGTGGCAGGAGATATTCTTTACATCGCGAATACGAAACTTCTTTTAACGTGATGTAAGTGTACGGATAGATTAAGCGGATGCAGGCGCGCTTTGTATCAGAGAAGACAGGAGAAAAGAAAAATGGGTTTGGCGAAATGTCCGAATGGACACATTTATAATCCCAGACGTTATGGGAAGATATGTCCGTACTGCAACATGAAAACACAAGATGAGGCCTTTGCGGAAAAACCCCTGGGCTTTGAGCCCCCCGTGGAGATTCTGGAAGAAACGGTACGTCCCGTGTGCGGATGGATCGTCTGTATTGAAGGGGCGAGAGTGGGTATAGATTACAAGATTCACGAAGGGAAGAATTTTGTCGGCCGGGGGGATGACATGGATGTCCAGATTTTGGGAGACAACGAGATCAACCGCAAAAATCATACCATTATCGTATATGACCCCAAGAATCTGAACACCATGATCCTTCCCGGAGATTCCGCAGGGATAGCATATTTGAACGACAAGCCGGTATATGTGCCGATGGAACTGAATCCGTATGACATCATCAGTCTGGGACAAAGCAGATTCCTGTTTGTACCCCTGTGCGGTAAGAATTTCTCATGGGGGGATTTGAAATGACAGGCGATATGACGATCCTGCTTGGGCTTAGCACCCTGTACGTCATATTAGTTTTCTGCCGTTGTCTGTTTGGGTGGGAGGATAAGCCCTGCACCGGGAAAAAGACGTCCGGAGCAGGAATAGCCCAGACCACGGGCAGCCGCCAGGTTCAGGCGGATATTGCGCAAGTCTGGTCGAACAGGGCCGGGACAATGGCAGTGCTGGCGGATGGGATCGGCAGCGCAAATACCGGCACGGTCTGCGCACAGATAGCGGTAGATACGATTCTTGACCGTTTTGAACCGTATCACGAGTTAAATGACCCTGTTTATTTTTTCAAATCTGTCTTTGGAGAAGCGAACAAGCGTATCCAGAGGACGGCTGGAGAGCGCAGAGGCGGCGCAAGTGTGGGGGCGGCGTTTTTGAACCGCAGCCACCTGTACTATGCAGTGGCAGGGGATATTCGAATTGCGGTTATGCGGGGGGAGGAGATCATCCCGCTGAGCAAAGGGCAGACAATAGATGTTCTGGCAGCCCAGGCTTATGAAGACGGAAAGCTTTCCAGACAGGAAACGCTCTGGAGTATGGAGGAGAAAAGGGTTTGGAATTATCTGGGGAAGGACGGGTTCCACGAAATTGAGGTATGCGAGCAGCCCATATTGCTGAAAAGGGGCGATAAAGTGCTGCTTACGAGCAAAGGTATTTTTGAGGAACTGTCCTGGAGTGAAACAGAGGATATTTTGATCAATACCGCTTCTTCACAGGAGCTGGCGGAGCGCATGGTCAACGCGGCAGAGCAAAAAAATAATCCCCAGGGGGACAACGGAAGCGTCATATTGTTACAAAGGCTGGAGGCTTAAATGAGAAGAATCAATTCTGAATTCCAGACATTCCATATGTCGGAGGAAGGGCAGAAGCTATCCAACAGGGATTATTTCGGATATGTGGAAATGGATGACTTCGCCTGCTATGTGCTGGCGGACAGTCTGGACGATGAGCCGTCCGTAAACAGTGCCCGGCTGGTGGTTGACAGTATCATCCGGGATTTCACGGAAGCGCCCACCATGGGCAGGACAGCTCTCAGGCGATATCTGAGGAGAGCCCACGCAGAGCTCCTGCATCAAAGAGGCGGGATGCACCTGAAGGTTGCAGTTGTGGTAGCCGTGACCGATTACAGGAAACTCCGTTACTGCCATGTGGGAAACAGCCGCCTGTACCTGATCAGAAATGCACGGATTCTGGAACAGACCTTGGACCAGTCACTGACGCAGAACCTTGTGGAGCAGGAGCGTGTCGTCCTGGACGATGCCGCGCGCCATGAGGAACGCAATAATTTATATTCCTTTCTGGGAGAGAGGGGAAAACCGGAGATACGGATTTCCCGAAAGAAAAAGCTGGAGGCCGGAGACCTTTTTATACAGCTTACAAGAGGTGTTTGGGAGCAGTGTGAGGAACGGGAATTTCTTCAGATCGTCAACGACGCCAAAGAGACAAAGGATATTTTAGAGCAGACGGAAGACCTTATCCTGAAGGAGCAGAACAGCAGGAGCATTGACAATTACTCCATGGCAGTGACCGCCGTAAACAAGGTGTATCAGTCGCCCAAAAAGCCGGTATCCCTCAAAAAGGTGTTGCTTATTGTACTGCCGGTACTGCTGGTGATCGTCACAGTTTCCGTGACATTGTTCCTGAGACAACGCAGTATCCGGAAAAAGACGGAATCCATGCTTCAGTCTATGGAGAGCGGAGAGGAGTACTTTACATACAATAACTATCAAAAGGCGAAAGAGGAATACGGGGAGGCCAAAAAGCTGGCTGACAGCCTGCACCGGAAACCGGAGTACGAAGAAGCGGATATGTATATAAAGCTTGCGGAGCAGGTGATCCTGGCAGATGAGGCATTGAGTGAGGAGGAATATCAAAAGGCCCAGGACCTGTATCTGACTGCCCGGCAGATGGCGGTAGATGCGGGAAATGTGGGACTGACATATATTGAAGATCAATTGGCGCGCACAGAAGGGTACATAGAAGTGTTTGATCTGATCGCCCAGGGAGAGAGAAAAGAGGAATACGGCAATCTGAAGGGCGCTATTGAGCTATATAAAAACGCAAAAGAGAGAGCGGCAGCGCTTTACTTTATGGATGGAAAGAAGGAAGCGCTGGAGCTGCAGATGGCAGCAGAGGAGGAGCTGGAAAAAGAACAGATGGAGGCGGAAGCACGTCTTCGTGAACAGATAGAGGCGGAGGCGGCAAGCAGGGCTTTGGATAATGAACAGAAGGCAAACGATCAACAGAATGCCATTGATCTTGAAAATAAGGGGAACGAACTGCTTGCGGAAGGCAGCTATGAAAGTGCCATTACATTCTATCAGGCAGCTCAGACGATCTACAATCGCCTGGAAATGAAGGAAATGGCAGCAGGGATTAAGCCTAAGATAGCGGCGGCTCAGGCAGGAATTGCCGCAAGGGATGCAAAAGCGGCGGAAATTGCCGCAGCCGGGCAGGAGCAGCAATCTCAATAGGGATGTGCGGCAGAGTACACAGATGGGAGCAGGAGGCATGAGCAAGTATACTTATACCCTAAACCCCGGTCGGGAAGAGGAGGAGCAACATACCTACAGACAGAGCGAACTGGAAAAAATGACCACGTTTCATCTGCGGGAAATCTGCAGAAAGGAGCGTCTGGTGGTTTCCTCTGCCAAAAATGAAGACAAGGATGGACTGATCCGCCTGATCATGCGGTTTCGGGGGCAGAAGGAATACCGGCATATCAAAGAATTCTGTGAAGGCGGACTGGAGCGGGTTCAGGCGTTTTTGGACGATCAGGAAATCCGCTTTTTAGAGGAGCCGGAAGTAAATATACCGGGAACGCTCACTATTTTTCAGGATACGGAGATGAATGAGCTGGACGGCTATCAGGTAAAGTCGGATGAAAAGCTCTGCTGCGGAAATCTTTTGCTGGTGGACGAAGCACTCAGGGTTTATACCTGTTTTTACATTGAAGAGGCGGAGGATGCTGCATATCTCTTTAAGGGAAAAAGCATGCCGGTAGGCCCGTTGGATAAGCATCAGTATTCTGTCCTGTATTTTCCCAATGAGACAGTTTCTGAATATCTTTATGATTGTTATTACGGGAATCATGTCTCCGTTCCGGGGCATACGGAGGCTGTCCGGATTCCACTTCTGGACGTTGTGGAAAGGCAGATCCCGCAGGCGGACTTACCGCTGGTGATAGACTTCGGAAGCTCTAATACCACCATGGGCATCTGTCTGGAGGATGGGAGCGTTCAGATCGCAACGGCAAGGGGAAAGACCATTATTCCCAGCATAATCAGTGTGCAGGAGAAAGCGGGGGGAGAGGCGGAATTCCTGTTTGGCTATGATGCGCAGGAAATGATCAGACAGAATTACCGGGATGAAGACGCCGCCGTTTTCTATGATATTAAGCGCTGGATCAGTGATGCCGACCGTGTGGAGAGTGTCATATTAAAAAGCGGGTATAAATATCAGTTTCCCAGAAAGGACATGCTCCGGGCCTACCTGGACCATCTTCTGGAAATGGCACGTCAGCAGTTTAAGTGCAGCTTTACAAACATCCAGCTCCTGGCACCCATACGGCAGAAAGAGAAATTCCGCAGGCTGTTCAAGGAACTGCTTCCGGAATATACCGTAAACTGCGAACTGGACGAGGGAATGGCTGTCCTGTTTCACAGCATCCACAGCATGATCCGGGCAAAGGGATATGAGGAACGCCGCTGGTATCATGCCCTTGTCATCGACTGCGGCGGGGGAACCACGGATTTAACCTCGGGACGGTTTTGTATTGAGAACAACAGGGTATCCTATATCATCGATCTGGAAACCCGTTATGAAAACGGCGACACAAATCTGGGAGGAAATAACCTGACCTACCGCATCTTTCAGCTGCTAAAGCTGCGTCTTGCGGAGGAACTGGGATTTCTGGCGAAGGAGCCCTTGTCCATAGGAAGCGCCGAGGAAGGGAAGGCTGCCTATGAGGAGTTGGAAAAACGCTTTTTTCTGGCAGAAAAATGGCTGCCTACCCGGTTTAAGGAGTATGAGGGAAGAAGCAGAGAGCATTATTTCTTTGTTAAAAATAATTATTACTATCTTTTTGAATTGGCGGAACAGATCAAGAAGATGTTCTTTCAGGCCGGATTTTGTTACGAACTGAAAATATCCACTGATAAGGGGGATGACATTTTTCTGGATAAATGGAAATTGTCCGTTTGCGGGGAAGGCCGGGACGGAGACGCTGCCACGCAGTTTGAATACATTTCCCGGCGGGCGGAGATATGCCTGTATCTGCATGAGATAGAGGAACTCCTGAGGCCGGAGATTTATGGGCTGATGGAACGTTTCCTGGATACAAAATTTGAGAAGGGCCAGCTTGGGGAATATGAGATGATCAAGCTGACAGGACAATCCTGCAAGTCCAGGCTGTTTTTAGAGGCGCTCAAACAGTATGTTCCGGGGAAAAGGATTCAGGGAATCAGACGGGACGAGGCCGGGACGGAGCTTAAAATGTGCTGTCTGGAGGGTGCCCTTGCCTACTTTATGAACTGCAAGCTGGGATACATGAAGGTAAATGAACATTACAGGGTGGGCAGCCTGCCCTATGAGATCATGGCATACACCCATGAAAATAAAGAAAAAATTCTCATCAAGAGTCTGGATGCGGAAGACCATATCGGGTATATTTCCCGCTTCCACATCGGGAACCAGCTGGATCTGTATCTGAATGACGAACAGGGAAAACGGCTCAGGACATATTATTTTGCCTATGATACCGCGAATTTCGAGAAGACCACCCAGAAGGAGATTGACGAGGCCTATGGGGGAACCGTTATTCAGGAGGAGACAGACATTATCGTAGAAGGAGAGATGAAGTTCTTTGTATGGATATCCAGGGAGCGGTGGGGATTTGTGGTCCTGCCGGTTCTGCGGGATAGGGAGATTTTGTATAAAGGTGAGGAAACCTTCTTTGATTTTGAAGATGACACCTGGGAATTGAATTTCTTTGACGGAAGAAAGTAGGTGATGCGTCATGGGGCGGTCAGAGCGGGAAAACGGCATAGAAACAATGAAAGAGATGATCCAAAAGGAAATACAGTCCATTGCCGGTCTGGATGAGCGGGTCGCTTTCAAGGAACTGATGGAAGGCGTGTTTTTGTCCTTATATGATACAAACCTGAAGATGTACGAGGAATTGGAGCGCCGTGTAAAGGAAGAGCTGGATTATGATAAAAACCGCTATCATATCAAGACGGGAATTATCGAAAGAGAATTTTTTGATGAATCCCATCATCTGCTGTTTCCCATGGAGGAGAGGGATCTGACCGGGAACCTTTATGACATGAAGGAGATTCTGAGAGCAGTGACGGAGGAGGGAGCATTTCCGCTGATGAAAGTCATGCTCCGCTGCGACTATCTGGAGCTGCAGAGACTGCTGGAAGCAAAGCCTGTATTCGAAGGAGTGATCGAGACGGAGGAACCTGCGCAGGAGTGGAAGGTTGAGGTTCGCCTGCGGGAAAACAGGGAGTATCTGGAAAAAATAGCATACCTGTACCTTCTGTTTACCAGAAACGGTATTCCCTGGCAGACTGTCAACGCGCCCTATCTGTACAAAATGGCGGATATGATCGTCACAGGGCTGCCGGAGGGCATCACCGGAGGGGAAAAAATAAAGCAGGTGACAATTCAGTTTGGAGAATACAGCAAGATCATTCAGAAGGATGTCATCCCGGTGTGGAACATTCAGAAACTTGCATTGGACAGTGTGGGTTTCCCGACTCCCTGCGAGGATCACCGGAATTTTGAACATAACATTTCCCTGCGTCAGCAGGGGACAGAACATGCCTATCTGGTGGAGGATGACAGGAACATACACAGCATCAGTCAGAGCGGTGAGAGACTTAAGATTGTGTGTGAGACCGGAGAAGCGAAAAAGTGGAGCATTTATCAGATCCGTTCTTCCGCGGAGCAAAGAATCGACCGCTATACTTTCCCCATCATGGGAAACGGACGAGAAGAGAGCTTTTCTGAAAAATATCAGCGGAAGTGGAACCAGCACATTCGGACAAAAACGGAATTGGTGCATTTTATCAGGGGGCTGGGACTGGAGGACTATGTAAGTTATGAGGACTGTCGGGTGGAAGACGGCTTTCCGGGAAGGCGGGAGACCTATTCCATGAATTTCTTTGTGCAGGACGAGATCAGGGATAAAGCAGCGCAAAAGAAGCTGCTCCTGTATTTCCGGCCGGGGCAGAAGATGGACTGGCTGCAGCGGGACATTCTGAGCTTTCTTGTGTCCGAAGTGCAGAGAATTTATCCTGAGTATGACTGCGGGGGAGTGTTACGATGAGGTATCTTTGGGAAGTGCTGCTGGCGGCAGAGGAGGAAGGAATTTCGGAAAAAAAGCTCCGCTTTGTCCATGCACCTTCGGGGAGCGGATATATGGAACTGTCACTGCCCTGCCTCAACCAGACATGGCTGGACGAAGACGAACAGGACATCAGCATAGGGGTAAACACTTATTACCGCTTTTATGACATCTTTCATGAGATGTTCCCGCCGGATCAGACAGATTTTCTCGCCCTGCGGGAAAGCCTGACAAACTTAATCCTGCACATGCTGGCCCAGAATGATATTCGGAGGGGCCTGACAAGAGAAGATTACCATAAGAGGCTTCTGGCGAAGGAGATTCTGGCGGGCGGCTTTGGAGAGACGGCAAGGGATGTGTTACTGTCCATGAACAGGGCGGACAGGGAAAAGTTGCTGGGAGGCTGGCTGAACAGTTTCCGCGCAGGGAGCGCATTGCCGGTCTTTCTGGATATGGTGCACGGTCTGGTTGCTGACAGCATTGTCTATCACAACAATGAGTATCCGGATGAAATCCTGATCTATACGGGATTGAAAAGGGAGAGGAAGCTGGAGCAGAGAATCCGATTTCTGATAGATACATTTTTGGATATCCGTTATCATGTAGAGATTTTTTATGAGTATCATTTCGGCATTATCGGAGTGGATGAGACCATGCAGATTGACGGGATTGCCATCTGCTGAGGCTAAAATGTTTGGATAAGACCTGTGCGGGAGGTAAAAAATGTTTCAGAATACATATCCGGTCTTTGAAGCGAAAAGGCTTTTGAAAAAGGAGATGCTCGATAATCTTCGGGATTTCCCGAGAGAGCTGTTTGATCTGCAGTATCAGGGTTACAGTGACGGAATCCTGACAGGATGCGATATTAAGGGAACCGGAACAGGACTGACGATCCTGCCGGGGATCTTGTATTACAAAAGCGTGCCTTACTTTTTGGACAAGCCATATTCCATCCCGTACAGAGCGGAAGGAGAACTGGTGTATGTGAAAGTACATTTCTGGGATAAAGCTATCGGGGCAGGGGGAGAGGAATTCTTTTCACAGGTGATCGTGGATGGGCAGGAACCGGATGCAGAACAGGAACTGGAGCTTGCGCGGTTTAAGCTTCAGCCCGGAGCGAGGCTCCGGTCAGAATATGTGGACTTCTATGATTATGAGACGGAGTTCGACACAGTAAACCGGATCCATGCGCCCTATGCAGCCCCGGAGCATTCCGGTATCTGGCCGCGTATATTAAAGAGCTTTGCTAAGGAACTGTTGAGAAACCATGTGAACAATCCCTGGGACAGCGCTTTCTGCCTCAGCTGTCTGCAGTTGACGGAGGCTATGCCTTTCGAGGCAGTCCGCGCCTATCTCAATGCAAGGCTGGGACAGGACAGGGAATATACAAATATACAGGTATATAGCGCATTGAAGCGTATTCTCCGGGAGAACGGTGTGAGAGAAGAGGAATCAGGGCGCTCACCGAAAAAAGAGGGAACATTGCTTATGCTATAAACATTAGCTAAATCTAACATGATGAAAGAAGGAGGCGGCAGGAGTGGAAAAAGAAATGGATTTATCCATAGCTCGGTTCATAAAAGAATACTGGGAACGGGAAGAGGCGGAAGAACGGGAGCGTGTGCGGAAGCAGTACGATCCGAAGGAGCGGATCACCTATACGCTGGAGGAACTGATAGAAGGAATTCGAAGCGGGCGGCAGATGCTGTATACCCTGCCCCTTGAGTTTGAAACGAGGTATCTGCTGGATGGGAAGATAATGATCCCATATATTAAAAACTTTTTCGAAGTGGAGGATGATGAACCGGAAGCTGTGCTTTTGGCCGGTAATAAGAGAAAAGTTGCTTTTTCCCTGTCAAGCACACCCTGCAAGAAGATGGCACAATCTATGGATGAGTGGATTGCGCAGACAAGGGAGAGATTCAAAGAAATGCATTGGAGCATGAAAACTGAGCGTAAGAAAAGCCTGGGAAATATGGAGTATTTCTGTTTTGCAATGCCTACCTCGGAGGGGCGGCTGTACAACGTTATGTTCCGTTTTCATAAAGATGAGCGGTTATATGCAGGTGTGTTGAACTGTCCTGAGGAGGAGCGCAAGGGAATGGGACTTCTTTTGGAGGCCATGGTTTATGTGATACAGGAGATGAATGGCTAGGAGGCGATAGAAGTATGGATGCGATTACTTATGGGCAGCTTGTGTTGGTGCTGGGAGATACGGCTATGCCGGTATTCCAGCTTGTAATCAGGGAAAATCCGGGAAGTCATGGAAGATTATCTGCAACGGCAGCAGCAGAAGAGGGAGCAAAGGATTACCTTTTATATGAGGAAAGTGCAGGTGTGGCATTGTATGTCATGCGGGATAAAACGCTGGAACCCCTGTTTTTTGGTCTTCTCACCAGTATGAACATAAAAACCAGTGGGAAACAGTGCATAGTATGTCTGGAGGCTGTGACAGGTAGCTATCAAATGGACTTTTTTGCGCAGAACCGCTCTTTCCAGGATACGGCGATCACTTCCCATCAATTGGTGGAAAAGGTCATGAAGCCGTATAAAGAGCAGAGTGAAATTCTGTTTTCCATACCGGATGAAGAACTGGGGCAGATTATGGTCCAGTATCAGGAGACGGACTGGGCGTTCTTAAAACGTATTTTATCGAGGTATGGCATCTGCGCTTATATTGACAGCGCAAAGCCCGGCATCTATCTGCGGGCGGGGCTTATGGATACGGAGGAGGATGCAGACTGGGATCATCTTCCTTATAAAGTGATGCGTGATGCGGCACCGGCAGATGTGGGGAAGGCATTAAAAGGACAGATATGCTATGAGGTGGAGGCGTATGATCTTTTCCCTCTGGGTGAAAAGGTACATTTTCATAATCAGGATCTCTATATTGGGAAAATAACAAGAAGCATCCGGCAGGGACTTTTGGTCAACAGTTATAGTCTGTACTTTCAGGAGGGGCTTGCCGTTCCCGTACAGGATAATCCGTATCTCAGCGGAGTATCGATCAACGGAACAGTGGCAGGCGTAAAGAGAAATAAGGTTCAGGTTAATCTTGAAACAGACGCATTGGAAAAGTGTAAAAAACAGTATCTTTTTCCGTTTTCCACAGTTGCAGCATCTCCGGATGGAAGCGGATGGTATTGCATGCCTAAGAAAGGGGATCGCGTCCGGGTTTTTTTCCCGACTGATGATGAAAGCGAAGGGTATGCGATTGCCAATATTATGGGCGAATCCGCACCGGCAGAGGACAGTTCTATGGCGAACCCTGACGCAAAAGATATTACAATGCCGGACGGCAAATCCATCAGGTTTGTTGAAGGAGGAATCCAGCTTGCTGTGGGAGATGATAAAGGAACAGTCACCCTGACAAATGACGGAAAAGCCGAAATCCGGACGGATGAGGATATTGTGATCAGCGCGGCAGAAACGGTGTACTTTACCACGGAAGGAACAATGGAAGTGATGGCAGGGACACAGATACAGATTATCAGTGATGCAGGAGGCAGTATGTGCATGACCAACGACACAGTGCAGATTCAGGCGTCTGCCATTGAGAATAATTAACGGAGGTGTGCGATGTACAGCTTACATGATATTAACGTAACAGGACTCCCTATAAACGAAGTGCTGGAATGTGAGATTGAATCCCAAATAGGGGAACATAGTACGCTCACGCTGCTTGCCTATGCAGACAGGGAGGATGTGATTTATGAACTGCCGGACTGTCAGGAGGTAACTGTATGCCTGGGGAAGGGGAAAGAAAGGAGAATCCTTTTTTCCGGTATCGTGACGTATGTGCAGATGTCAGAACAGGGACAGATGAAAACGGTTCAGATCAAAGCGAAAAGCCGGAGCTGGCTTATGGATCGGACGAAATATTCCCGCTCCTTTCAAAATACAAAAATGACGTACAGAGCCCTGGCAAGAGAAGTGTTGAATTATTATGAAGACAAAGACAGTGAAAAGGGAAAAGAACAATTCGATATGATCTGCGCGGGAGCGGATCAGGAGATAGGAAACCTGTATATTCAATATAAAGAAACGGATTGGGAATTCCTGAAAAGGGTACTTTCCATGACAGGGTTAGCAGTTACGCCGGATAGCCGACAGGATAAATTGAAATTGTATGTCGGCGTGCCGGAACTTGCAGAGGCAGAGTTATCCTACCATGTGCTGGGAATAGACAAGGATATGGAGACTTATTACCTTTTGAAAGCAAACGGGCGGGATGTTCGTGCAGCAGATTTTACCCGTTACCGGATTGTTTCGGAGCAGCTGCTGGGGATGTTTGAGACGGTTTCCATACAGGGAAAAAAGCTGGCGGTATACTCCGGCAGATACATTTTTAAGAATCAGGAGATGCTGGGTATTTATGGGCTGCAAAGTCCTCAGGGACTGAAGCAGGCAGCATCCTATCCTATGCATCTGATCGGTGTGGCACTGACCGGTAAGGTGGTTAATGTGTCCGGTACAAAGATACAGGCTGCGCTTGAGATTGACAAAAACCATGCGGAACGGGCAGTATACTGGTTCCCGTTCTCAACCCTGTCTGCATCTCCGGATGGGAGCGGCTGGTATTGTATGCCGGAGGAGGGAGACGATGTGCGAATTTATTTTCCCTCCAAACAGGAAAAGGAGGCCGTGGCACTTAGCGCTGTCAGCAATTATGATGCCTCTCAGTCGGGCGGGGAAGACCGGATGAGTGATCCAAACAGCCGGTATTTAAGGACAAAAGCGGGACAGGAACTGGCGTTGACGCCGGATCATATTAAGCTCTCCTGTGGAGAACAGGCATCCTCGGTAGCCATTGACACAGACGGAAAGGTGACAATACAGGCGCAGAATATGGTGAGGGCAGAAGCGGAGACAAGTGTGACCATCCATGCGGAAGAAAACTTAAACATTCATGTGGCGGAGCAGTTTGTCGCACAGAGTTTGGATGGCGGGCATATAGCTTTTGACGGCGGAAATATCTATATCAGAGGGACCCAGGTTAATTTTGATTAGTATTGGAGGCAATCGCAGATGGAAAGAGAGACGGCTTTGCAAAGCTATCGGGAAGCGGTATCCGGGAAGATAGCGGATTTTCGCAGCAATATGGAAAAACATCTTCTGGAGCATGCCGAATATTTGGAAAATATGGTGAAATGCGGCATGGATTTTTTGGGAGAGCAGATGAAAAAGCAGGAAAAAGAGTATGTTTGCTTTTTGTACATCTCTGTGCTGAAGGCAGATTTAATTGCCGGAAAGTACCGTATTTTTCTTCATGGCCTGGATATGCGATGGTATTTGGATGAGGAACCTGCGGAGGCATATGTGGATGCAAAAGAACTATTTGAACCTTTCGACCGTCTGCGCAATGCACTGGAAGATGCCAACAGCGGCTACGGAGGAGCTGTCAGCAGCTATGATATTCAAAATCTGCTTTTTGAAGAGCTTCCTCTTATGGACAGCATGATCTGCCAGATTCTCCGTTATCGTCTGCGTGATTGGGAGGAAAAGGGAATTTTTGATAAAGTGGTGCGTTCGCCCTATTGGCTCTTAAAGTGGGGGGAATACCGTGACAGGGCAGAGTTTCTGATCCAGACAGACCGTGTGGAAAAGTCAGACTCGGCCTGGAAGGAGGAATTGAAAAAAGCGGCGCATGATCCGGAAAAGATGGTGTTCAGTTACTGGTACAAGGGAAAATGCCAGGGCAAGGATCCCCAAAATCTGGATATGCGGTTTATCACCTTTGAGGATTGTGTGGTGCAGGATGTGAAGTTTGAAAACTGTAACATGGAAGGAAGCCGGTTTCCGAAAAGCAAGATTAGTAGGTGCCGTTTTGAAGGCTGCAATTTAAGCGGAGCAGATTTCAGAAGCTGTAGTTTTGAAAATACATCTTTTGCAGGAGCGGAGCTTACATCAGCTATTTTCCCGGCTGAGAGCATTCCTTTTTTGGAAATCAGTGCGGAACAGCTTCAGACGATTCAGATATACAGGGAGGAGCGGGCATGAGATATTTTTTTATTAAGCAGGATAAGGAACTGCCCTGTGCTATCCAGTATCGGGATTTTGACATCAACGGAGGCAGGCATGTGTTTTCAAGACAGGATGCACAGAGGTTAAATGACAGCGTTGTACTGTACCTTAAAGGAAGCGGAAGGGAAGCCAGATGGGATTTCCTGCAGTGTCCGGTGACGATGTTTGACGAGCGGTTTCAGGATATTTTGGAAGCATATGAGCCGGGGCTTTTTTTTCAGGAGGTGGTTTTAATTCATAAGGAAAATGCTCTGCAATATCAATATGTACATACTCTCATGGAGCAGGTGGATGCCGTCTCGGACAAAACCGAATATTATCCGAATGGGACAGTGAAAAAACTGGTTTTGGATCATTCGAAGATTGGCAGACATAACCTGTTCCTGCTGGAGGGAAATCATAGAAAAGATCCGATTGTCAGTCTGGCATTGGCAGAGAGTCTGCTGCGACGTCAGCCGATTGGAGTCTGTTTTGAAGAAGTGGAGGTAGAATAGATGGGCGATACTGTGACACAGGGAGCTGCAGGGGATGTGGAAACATCTGTAGGAGCGGGACTGGTTGAATCTATTATGTCAAGTTCCAGCCTTTCAGATGTTGAAAACACGGCAAATGGGGCATATATGGAATATTATGAGGCGGGGAATGCCTTAACTGCGGCGCAGGAAAATAAGAAGAGTGCAGAACAGGCATATGAGGATGCGTGGAATCAATATATGTTTGAGGATCCCAGTCCGGAAAGCTATGAAAAGATGCTGGAGGCAGAGCGGGCGTTGGAGGAAGCCAAGGCAGAAGAAAAAGCTGCTGAAGGGGCTTTGGAAGCTGTCGCAAAAAAAGCGCAGGCGGCGGCAGAGCTTGTGGAGATGAAAAAAGAGCAGCTGCGGAAGAGCCGATATACGGATACTACCTACGTGGTACACTGTGCCCGGGTTGAATGTTCCTGTGGTATGAGGGAGAGTTATCTTGCATTAGGTCCCACTCATGGCGTAAAGACCCGTCAAATTCCGCAAATGATAACGAGTGATACCATTCTTGATGAAAATATAATCAATTTTGGGGGCTGTAAGAGTAAGGAAAACCCTTCTCTGATTGCAGCTGCAGAAGAAGCGGCCCGTAAGGCAAATGAGGAGATCAAGGAAAAAAGGAGTAAAGGTGGATTTTTTAACTGGGTCATCGATCTCTTCTGCGGCGACGGGCATATTGAAGTATCGGACAGTCTGCTGGAACAGTGTGTGGGAGAATGCAAGGAATGTTTTCCGGCAGATGCAGAATGGAGATTTGGACATAAAAAAGTATTTATAAACGGGAAACCTGTGCTGTTGCGCAAGTGCAGTGTGAGATGTATTTATGGTGGGCTGGTTACTATACTGCTGTCAGGGCAGCCGGAATAGGAGGATATGATGGAGCTTACTTATCAGGGACTCAAAATCAGGATCCCTTTGGAGGGATTGGTCAGTGTAGAAGAGTTTAAGATGGAGGCATCTTTTAATAAACATGTATCTGTAGAACTTGCATTGATTGCGGAGGAAGAGAAGATTGAATCCGCCATTCATGGACTGGCAGATAATGACGGAATTGAGGTTTATGAGAATGGCCAAGAGGAACTTATGTTTGCCGGTAAAATAATTGATGCCAAAATGGTGAAGGACAGAGGATTATGCTGTCTGAACTTAAAAGCGCTTTCTTATACGATGGAGTGGGACCTTGTGCCGGTAAGCCAAAGTTTTCTGAACTTGGATGCAACCTATAAACAGGTCATGGATAAGGTGCTCGAAAACCAGCCGAATGCCGAGATTAAGGATTGTGTAACCAAAGGCGCCGTGATTCCGGACTTTTTGCTGCAGTACGAAGAGAGTGACTGGGATTTTCTTGCGCGTCTCGCCAGCTGTTTTGGCACATTCCTGGTGCCGGACTGTTGTTCCGACCATGGACGAGCTTATTTTGGCATCCCTGATCTTGGGGAAGAATATGTCCTGGATGGAGAAGACTATCAGGAAACCAAGGACATGGATAAGTATTACCGTATCGGATGTATGCTGGGTATTCTGTCACAGGAGCATATGGGCTGGGAAGTGACTACCGGCCGCAATTTCACCCTGGGTCAAAAGGTGCGTTTCAAAGGGATCTGCACGATTGTTACTAATATACGGTACTGCACGATAGACGGCGAGTTAGTGCGCTCTTATCAGCTCAATCGGGAAAAAGGGGTAGTGTGTCCGCCCAGAAAGAATCCGCATATTTTCGGGATGAGCATCCCGGCTACCGTAAAAGAACGTTCCGGGAATTGTGTGAAGGTGCATTTCCATATTGATCCTGTATATGACACGTCTCCTCACGTCAGGTACTTTACATATGCCATAGAGAGCAGCTTTATTTACTGTATGCCTGAAGTGGGAAGTCAGGTGCATATTTATTTCCCCAGTGACGATGAAAAGGATGCCGTAGCGGTTCATGCAGTCCGTACAGAAGGGACGCAGGCGTCCGGCAGTTCTGCGGGCTATGCGCAGAAACCGGACTTTAAATCCTTTTCAAATGTGAATGGGGCGGAACTGCTGCTGGCCCCGGAGTTTGCATCCATGTCTGCAGATCAGGAGAACGAAACCAAAGTGTCCATGGATGTAAACGGGCTTGTGGAGATTACGGGAAAAAATATTGAAATAACCACAGAAAAAAATCTTTCCCTGGGAGAGGCCATGGAGGAGGGAGGAAGCCCTGCCAAACAGCTGGCGTTGGAGGCAGGAACCTTGACTTTTCAAGTGGGCGAGTCCGGAACCAGGATTGAACTGACAGAGGAGGCAAAGATCATTGCAGCCTTTGTCAAAATGGAGGCTACAGATACAACGCCTGCGGACAACCCGACGCTTCAAGAGCTTTTTGATGATGTGACCGCAAACGATGAAGAGGCAAGAACTCAGATTAACGATAATGCGGCGAATAAGTTGGTGGAAAAGTATGAAGAGGGCCGCAAGCAGATATTAAGAGGACTTGGGAAGATTGCCGCTGTTGTTGCCACGGTTGCAGTAGCCGTTGTGCTGACAGTTGCAACAGGAGGCGGCGCGGCCGCAGTGTTTGGTCCTATGATGCTTGCGACATACGGACTGGGAGCCGCTTCTATCGGTATTGCCGTCTCGGATATCGGGGAGGGCGTCGATAATGTCAACAAATCACAGAGCGGAAATCTGGATGAGGGGCATAACTTTCTGCGCGATGATGTGTGTCAAGGGAACAAGATTCTCTATAATGTCATCAAGACAGGCGTGGATATCGCCTTCGGCGTTGTGTCAGGAAAGGCAATAGGAAATATTTCCGGCACAGCGAAATTTGGGCGTTTGGTCTGCGGCAGCAAGGAATTGAAGCAATTAAAATCAGTTGTCCAAATGGGTGGCAATGTGATCAATGCTGTCTACAACCAATATGTGGAGACAGGGAAGGTAAGTTTCTCAACCATAGCGTTCAACATTGGGCTTGGAGCTGTTCAGGGATTCATCGGATCCGGTATAACAGACAGTATTATGGGGAAGCTGAATATCGACAATTCTACCGTGAAGAAACTCACACAGGTAGTGGTAGGTACATTTGTAGATACGGGAATGGACTGGGGACTCAGCAGTCTGATGGGGCAGCCGTTTGATTTATGGGACAGCCTTGGGAGAAATGCCTTTGCAAATTCGCTTGCCGCCTTTATCGCCGACCCGGTGGATGCGGTCACGGGAACCTATCTGATCCATGCTACGGACTTCCTTCTGTCGAGCCTGCCTCTGTCATGGAAGCTGGAAAGATCCTATTATTCTACGGGCGTGAAAGACTCTGTGTTTGGAAAGGGATGGAGTTTCCCCTATGCCAGCAGAATTTATAGGGATGCACAGGATACAGAAAACATCCGTGTTCATATGGAGACTATCACAGGACATTCTGTGTGCTTTGAAAAGCAGGGGGATGTCTGGGTGAACCAGTGCAGGGGGACATCCCGTTTTTGCCTGGCCGTGCGGGAAGACGCCGGATGTCCGGAGCAGGAAGTATTCCTGCTCACAGATGTGGCGGATCATACTCTCTGCGTCTATGACAGACAGGGGAAGCTCTCCTATGTGGAATATCCGAATCACTTAAAACTGCTGTTTTCCTATAATGAGGAAGGGCTTCAGCGCATCACAACACCCCTTGGCAACATGCTGGAGGTAGAATGTCAGGGCGGACGCATCCTGCAGGTTACGGATGAGATCGGGCGCAGGACCCAGTACCGTTATGCGGGTGAATACCTGGTGGATGTAGTACATTCGGATGAGGGGATCACCCATTATGAGTATGATGAAAACGGGCATATCATATCTGTCACCGACCAGAACGGCAGCCGCTATATTGAAAACGAATATGATGAGAAAGGCAGGATTACCTGCCAGGGCTTTACCAGTGGGATTTACCAGACTTTTACCTATGACGATGCAAACCGCAGAAATACGATCTACTACAGTGAGAACGGTAAGACGGAAATCTATGCGTACAACGACCAGCTTCTGAAAGAGCGGACCATTTATGATGATGGCACCTGTGAAGTATACGAATACTCTGACGACAATATGAAGACCGGAGAGACCAGCCGGTTAGGCCTCAAAAAGGAATGGGAGTATGACACTTTTGGGCGGACTGTCCTGGAAAAATCTCCGGACGGTTACGAAGTGCGCTATGAATATGATGAGAACCATGACCTGATCCGTACATGGGATACGGATGGCAGGGAGACACAGTATGCCTATGACAATGCCCACAATCAGATATTGATCCGGGAGAAACTGTCTGATTTGAAATGGCGTGAGACTGCCAAAGAGTATGATTCCATGGGAAGGTGCATTGTGGAGCGGGATGCCCTCGGGAACGAGACGCTGAAAGAGTACGACTCTAACCGTGCTTATCCCAGCCGCGTCACAACACCCAAAGGGGAGGAGACTGTCTACAGTTATGACGTTGTGGGCCGCAGAATGTCCGTCAGCAATTCATACGGAACAGTGGAGATGGCATATAATTCCCGTAACTTTGTCACCAGCCGCACAGACGGAGAGGGATATACCAGTCACAAATTCTATGACCGCATGGGCAACCTGACATCCTATTATCCGCCTGTGCAGTGGGAAAAGAAAGAAGGAGGCTACGAGTACCGCCGAGACTTTTTGGAGAGAGTGGTGGACACCATATCTCCGCTGAAGGAGCACCGGAGAGTATTCCGAAACTTTGACGGGGAGATCACAAATAAAATCCATCCGGTCAGCTATGCTGAAAAAGGTGAAGACGGCGAGGGAACGCGGTACGAATATGACACTGACGGCAACTGCATCCGCGTTTATTACCCGGACGGCGGCTTAGAACGGCGGTTCTATGATGCAGACGGCAACATGGTAAAACAGGTGCAGCCGGAATCCTATGATGCCTCTGCTGATGACGGCGCGGGATACCGCTATGCCTATGATGCCTGCGGACGCCTGACTCAGGTTTGTGACCCCGACGGGAATGTCCTGCATACATATGAGTATAACGGTCATGGACAGATCACCCGGGAAGTGGACGGGGAAGGAAAAGAAACCCTCTATGCGTACAATGGTCTGGGCTGGAAGACCAGGGAGCAGATCAGTGTTCGTAAGGAAGGAGATGCGGTCTGCTACCGTGTGATTGCCTATTCTTATGATGCCCAGGGCAACAAAGTGCAGGAAGCATACGGGCAGCAGGAAGTGGAGAAAGATGGTGAGCCGGAAAGCTGGCATTCTATCCATTTCTCCTATGACCGGAATAACCATCTGACTCTGGTGCAGGATGACTTCGGGGCACAGATGCGCTATGATTATGACTGCTTAGGAAATGTGACGCTGGAAGAGCGTGTCATAGAGGAAAATATCCGAAGCGTTGTTCACTATGCATATAATAAGAACGGCTGGCGGATACAAAAGACAGAAGAAATCCAGGGGAACGGCTCGGTGCAGTCTGCTGTTACGAAATACACTTATGACGCAAACGGCAATCTTACTAAAATCACCACGCCGAAGGGCTTTGTAATCCGCAGGGAATATGATGCGGATGACCGACTGACGGAAGAACGTGTCATGGACAGAAAGAGCGGCATCGACAGACGGGTGCAGTATGCCTATGACGAGGCCGGAAACGTACTGAAACGCACCGAACTCGGCGCGGACGGAGAGCGCCTGGAAACAGGTTTCCTCTATGATCTGAAAGACCGCCTGACCCGCAGGACAAATCCAAGCGGTGCAGTCATGCGATACCTCTATGACCGAAACGATAAACTGTCCAAGGCCATCAGCCCTTATGCCTATGAGTCAGAGAGCGATGAGAGCGCAGGGACAACCTTTGCCTATGACAGCCGCGGCAACCGTGTCCGCACCATAAACGCACTGGGAGAGACAGTGCAGGAGCTCTCCTACAACCTGCAGAATCAGCCTGTCATGCAGAAAGATCCGTTTGGGAACCGGACAGCGTATTCCTATGGGCTGGACGGCAAGATCAAGGATGTACGGCGTTTCGGAGACGGAAAATGGAATGGAAGTGCAGGAGACAGTTCCGCGTGTGGCGGGGGTATGGCACAAAATGCTGCCGTCAGTCAGTCATCAGGGAACGGTCAGCGTACCGTTCAGCAGTATGAGTATAATGCCAGGGGCCAAATCATCGGTATTGTGGACGGCAACCGAAATCCCATCTCCTATGATGTGGATCATTGGGGGCGTATCACCGGCATTGGCTTTGCAGACGGCGTAAAGGAAGGGTATGAGTATACCCCTGCCGGTCAGGTCTGCAAAACCACGGACGGAAACGGCAACTCTGTACAGTACCGCTACAACAGCTTCGGCAAGGTCAGTGAGCGCATTGATCAGTTAGGGTACAGCGAGACGTTCCGGTATGACGAGGAGGGCAACCTGTCCCTGCATATCGACAGTGACGGCAGGCGATTGCAGCGGGACTGCAATGTGTTCGGAAGGCCTGTATATGAGAAAGCGACGGATGCGGAAGGGAAAAATCCCAATATCAGCACATGGCACTATGACAGCCTTGGCAGGGTCACCCGTGCGGTCTGCGACGGGCATTCTTATGAGTATATATATGACCCACAGGGCAATTTAAAAGAGAAGCGTTCCAGCGGAAGACGCTTGATTTCCTATGCCTATGACAAGATGGGACAGGTAACGGAGATCAAAGACCCCGCAGGAGTATGTACCCGTTATGAGTATGATATTTTAGGCAGACGGAGCCGGATCTATAACGATGACGGATTGGAAGTGCGCTACGGATATGATGCGCTGAACCGCATTAGTCATATCCGTTATGGCAACGGTGTGGAGACGGCCTATGCCTATGACGGGGACGGGAATATCAGCAGTCTGGAGACAAAGGCAGGAGAAAATGTGCTGCTCTCCTTTGCGTACCAGTATGACGGAAACGGAAACCGGACGGCTAAAGTGGGTACACAGGCCAGCGCAGCTCTGGGAAGTATTACAGCAGGAAATAATGCACTAGATATTTCCTACAGTTATGATGTTCATGGACAGCTTTTGGAAGAGCGGCGGAATGGCGCTTCTGTTTGTTATGCTTATGACAAGGCGGGGAACAGAATAAGAAAGACGGATGCCAAAGGTACAATCTTATATCAGTTTAACAGGAAAAATCAGCTTGTTAGTGAAGAGAACAATGACGGCAAAAATCAGTTTACATATGATAGACAGGGCGGTATAGTAGAAGAAAAGAATCCTAAGGGTATCCGGTTGTTCTCTTATAACAGCCGCCACCAGCAGACGAAGGTGGAGACTGAGAGCGGCAATGTGCAGGAAAACCGTTATGACGTAGAAAACCTGCGCTATGAACTGTTGGAGAATGGCAGACGTACTAGCTTCGTATATCATAATGGCGAACTTTTGCATGAGGAAGGGAGGGAAGAAAAGCAGACTAGCTATTATTTGGGCGCAGGAATTGACGCATTCCAAAGAGGGCAGGAACTTTACTATTACCAACAGGATGAGCAGTTAAGTACGGCATTTATTACAGATGGACAAGGAGAAATCCACAACAGCTATCTATATGATGCCTATGGTACTGAAGTAGAGACAAATGAACAATTCTCGAACCGCATTCGATATACGGGTCAGCAATATGATGAGTTCACAGAGCAGTATTATTTGCGTGCAAGGTACTACAATCCTATTCTTGGGCGGTTTATGCAGGAAGATACTTACTGGGGTGACGGGCTGAATCTGTATGCATACTGTGAGAATAATCCGGTGGTGCATTATGATCCAAGTGGGTATGCAGATATATTTTTGCCGAATGGAAGCCGAATTAATTGGGGTACTGAGCATGGGCACAATAATCCTCCACATAATAATTCTATAGAAGTAGAACTTGATTGGGCTTCGAATATGGGGGCTACTGATATCATGAAAAGTAGAAGACAAAGAGATGCTGGCGGAAATTATGTTTATTATACTGATTCGGTGACGGGTAAACCAAGGTATATCATACCAGATGCCTCATATACAATTGATGATGTTCGCTTTAATACAAATTATGTTTCAAATAGTAGTTCATCATCTGAGATGGCAAGAGAAATGGCTGCGTTTGAGCATATGTCGGAGGCAGATCCCGATGCCGTTAATACATTAGTAATTGAATACGATGATCCGCTTAAACCTAAAGCAGATGATACAACAAATGATACAACAGATGAAATAAAGGAGGAAAAATGCAAATGATTTATGCACCTAGCCATATTAAAAAGTATGCAAAACAGATTCAGGGGAAAAATAAGTTTTTTAGCGATGGTATTTATGGAGAATTTACTTTTGCTTATGAAATCAGCTGTAATTGTGGAAATAAAGAATTTGTTGTTTATAAGAATTCTGAACCTAAAGTGATAGCATCCTGCACATCATGTGGAAACCAAATAACATTATATGATTTAATTGAATATCCATGTGCGGTGGTCATTAGAGATACGGAAGAGGAATTAGAAAGAGTAATCAATGAAAGCAATGATAAATTCAATGTCGCTATAATTATCCAATATTCTGATGAATTCGCTCTGGATGATGAAGAATTTGATGAGGATGCGATTACTTGGTGTCAGATTTATTTATATGACATTGCCAATTTGCAGTCAATTATGATAGTAGACGATGAAACAGCATAGTAAACAGCAACAGAAATTGTTTATAGTTAGAACGGTTATCAAATTATGCCGTAATTTTGCATATTAGATTTTGTATAATAAAACTTCTCCTGACAGCACATCCTGAACGGAGAAGTTTTGTTTTGTCTATGATACATTTCGAGGGCAATATAAAATCAATCACATGAAGGATTCGGAGGACAGAATGATTATACTACACTGCGCTACAGCAGAAGAAACAAAAGAAAAAGTGTACGGATATACCCTTCAGGAAAATGAAAAAGTTTTCATTGTTTAAGAAGATGGAGTGAGAGTTCCGGTAAGGGCAGAGACAGTTATGCCCTATCAGGCGTGTCATCGGCTGGAAGATTATATTTCCCTGACAGAGAAGAAATTAGCAGCATTCTATGAAAAAAGAATCTTTAATCTGGAAGATATTGAAGACAAAGGCTGGTCTGTGCTTAAAAGTATTAAAGGGATAGGTCCTGCAAGGCAGAAAGTAATATTGGAAATTATAGATGCAGAAAGATACATTCGGAAACCGGACGGAATATTCCTATGGGCAGGATGGAAAGATTAAGGATGTACGGCTTTGTGGAGATGAGAATTGGAACGGGAGCGCGGGCGATGGAGCGGAGCATAATAGAACTGCAAACAAGAAGAAGGAGCACTTGTCAAGAACACCCGTCTGAGCGGATGGACTGACAGGGCTCCTGATTTGTTTTTATTCCGGTAGACGCTTCTCGTACATGGTAACCGTCAGTGTGATACTTACAACAGTGTAATTAGTTATCTACATTCTATTTTCTCAAAGATAACTTTTTAAAATTTGATGATGGGATATGAATAAACAGTTTAAATGTTGCATGAAGTCTCTCATGTTGTTGGTTGCTATGGTAGGAATAGGATATAACAAGGATTATTGTTTCCAGAGGAAACCGGTATTCCAGATGCTGGAAACCAGTTTAGCTCTGCTTGCGTGCTATATGCTTGTATCAATGGCATTTGTCAAGCTCCTGCCACATAAGCGGTGCGAACTAGTGTAACCGTTATTAATTAACTGGACTTTTTGATTGGCAACGTGTCAACCACGACATCTTCACTTGGATCAAT
>JAIDME010000059.1 GCA_029050705.1 Acetatifactor sp. | reverse complement strand
CTCCGGGGATCATCACCTTTGTCATCAACATGGCGTTGTTACTTCTGGGATTTATCTTTCTCGGAAAGGATGCGGGCATCAAGACCGTCTATGTCAGCCTGCTGACCTCGCTGGGTCTGTCCGCGGCGGAATTTTTCTTTCCCATGGAACATCCGCTGACAAACGAACCTGTGCTGGAACTGATCTTTGCTATTGTTCTTCCCGCTTTCAGTGCTGCAATCTTTTTCAATATGGGGGCTTCCGGCGGCGGAACAGACATTATTGCCATGATTTTAAAGAAGCATACAAAGCTTAATATTGGCACCGCCCTGTTTCTTGTGGACCTTGGGATTGTCATTGCATCCTGCCTTGTGTTCGATGCCCAGACCGGACTGTTTTCTCTCTGCGGACTGCTGGCCAAGTCCCTTGTGGTTGACGGGGTTATCGAGAATATCAATCTCTGTAAATGCTTTACCATCATCTGCGATAATCCTTCGCCCATCTGCGACTTTATTGTAAAAAATCTGGGCCGCAGCGCTACCGTCTACCGGGCCGAGGGCGCATATCAGCACAACGAAAAGACTGTCATCATTACCATCATGAAGCGGAGTCAAGCTGTAGAACTACGGAATTTCATCCGGATGACACAGCCGGGTGCTTTCATTGCCATCACAAACAGCAGTGAGATTATCGGAAAAGGCTTCAGAGGATTTAATTAGCCTCCTCCTCTTTTCCTTCTCTGCCCGCCTGGGCAATCAGGGCCTTGTCCACATCCTCTTCATAGTTGCGGATAGAGACCTCGATGGGAGTCGGGTCTTTCGTCAGCCGTCGGCCTCCCACATGGTTAAAGAACAGGATAATACCTGCGGCAAGCCCTATGGAATAGGACACCTCAAGAATATTCAGCCCCTGAGGCTCCCTGTTCATCACTATAGTATACAGAAGCGTAAACACCTCATTGATTCCTACATCGTTATGGTATGCCATTATAGTGAAAGCCGTTCCGAAGAAGCTGACAAAGCAGACCAGCGCAGCACGAAGCCATTGCTGCCATCCCTTGTGCTTATTCACGCTGATCCACTCTACCAGTACATCCGGCTCCCCCACAATCTGCACACTTATATCCCGACACTCATTCTCCATAAGCTCCACCAGCTTCAGTGTACTGATGACGCACCGCCTGGGGCTGTCAGCTGCAAAATGATGTACCTTCAACGCCTTTATCTTCGCACTGAGCACGCCATCAGAGCAGCGTATGGTTCCTATATCTGACATAAAAACATCCTGCGATTGTACCTCCACATTTCTTTCACATTTCAGGTAAACCGTCTTATTCTGCATTTCTGCCTCTCCTTTCCGTCACATGTACCTCCTTGGCAGTTCTTCATCCCTGGACAGTCCGATGCAGTTCCGTCAAGAAATAGAAAACAGAACCACAGAGCTTTCCTATGGCCATACTGAGAACCGCCAGCCCCATACCGTGCCGGAAGGAAATCCGCCGTGCCAGAATCGGAATACTGTCGAGCATCTCCGCAATGGCCAGGGCAAGGCAGCCCACAAACATACCCGCAAACAGCCCAAAGACCGCCTGCCAGACGGCTCCGATTGCATACAGCTGTGTCATATACCCCGGAAACCGCTCCTGCCACCAGGCGCCAAAGCCGCAGTACCTGGAAAAAATGCTTAAGATTGCGCCTGTTATGGTACCGAAAATGACTGCCTCTTCATATAAAATGACTTTTCCCGCCGTATGCGTCTTACCGGCGAACCGGGGTATGAGCCCCACAGCCACCAGCACGGTAAATACGCCTGCTGAGGACAGGAATCCGTAGCTGCTCCCTGCAAATATCAAAAATAAAGTTTTCACCCGCCGCTCCCCTTTCCCGTCTATTATGAGAAAAGCGCTTCTTTTGCGCCTCAGAAAATCTTTTCACCTTAGTTTCTGCGGGAAAAATTGAAAATATACATATCAAAAAGTCAATCCCTCAGTTAAAGCCGCAGGCTTTGACAGCGACCTGCCTGAACCCTGCCAAAAAGGAAGGCGGCACCTGGATGGTACCGCCTTGTTCCGTAAGCTTTGTAAAACTGTAATCGGACGCCGACCTTAGCCGCCCTAAAATCAAGGACAGCTGCTAATCAGATATACACTCAGATTTGTACTTCGAAACAGATAACTGCCTTTCAGCTCCCTACCCAACTCCTGCTCAAAAAGCTCTAAGGCATGGTAAAAATAATCCTCATATACATACAAAATAAAGCCGTCTTCTCCCCGCAGATTCTGTATTGCTGCCATATCCTCCGGCGTATCCTCCTGGGTAAGAAAGCAAATTTGTTCCGGAATCAGCCAATCATAATAGGAATATACACCCACTGTCGGTCCATATACAATCCAGGGAATACTGCTGTGTTCCCTAAGCACATCCACGTCCTTTTCCTCATAAAACAGATAGGCAACTCCTCTTCCAGCATTAATGACTGATATCTGCCCCGCCAAAATACAAACAAATAATATAATGCCCGCTGCCCACTGACCTATCCGGCACCCCTTCTCATTTTTGACTTTTGAAAAACAAACCTGAAGCAATAGTATGCCTCCCCAAAACATACATAATGTCATTATAGTAATTTCACCCCAAAGATAACGTTCTTCACACACATCCGGCATTGTAAAGCATACAGCAAACTGATATGCCTGCGCCGTCAAAACCGTCAGTGCCAGCACAGTCAGTGCTCTTTGCTCCTTCCTTCTGTACAGCACAATCCCTCCGCCAATGATACAGCCAAACATAATGATCAGCCCGACTCCCGCCGACAGTGCTTCGCCAAAAACAGCACCTGATAAACGCCGGTATCCCCACATTATCTGCTGCAGCTTTTCTGCTGAAAATTCAAATATGGACCGCAGCGCCATCTGCCCCTTTCCGCGGTTCAAATTCCAGCGGCAATACGGAAAAATTAATATTGTGGTAAAAAGCGCTGCTCCGAAATCAACGCACCATATCAGAACACACCGCAGTTCTCTCGACCGCCAGAACATTTTGTCCCGCCTTTTGACTGCCATCAGCAGCAAACAAAGACAAAACAGGGCTGACATAACTGCATAGAACACCCAAAAGTCATAGTGAGTCAGAAACCCCGTTACACTGACAAAAAACAGCGCAAGAAAAGCCGGCGGAGATATCTTCTCCTGCCAGACATTCTTCAAAACCCATATTCCTGCAATTAACAGCAGCATCTCCG
>JAIDME010000058.1 GCA_029050705.1 Acetatifactor sp. | reverse complement strand
GCCCGGCCCCCCCCGCGCCCCCCCCCCCCGCCTCCCTCGCCCCGCCCCCCCCCGCCCAGCCCCCCGCGCCCCCGCGGCGGCGCAAGACTACTCTGGCATCAACTCTTGCAAAGAGTATGGGATGCAGCTTCGGGAGAATTTCCTTTACACCGGATACTTTGCCCGGTGATGTGGCCGGGGTTTCCGTTTACAATATGAAAACAGGTGAATTTGAATATCGGCCGGGGGCGGTGATGCATCAGATCCTGCTGGCGGATGAGATCAACAGGACGGCTCCGAAGACTCAGGCAAGTCTTCTGGAGGCTATGGCGGAAGGTCAGGTGACGGTGGACGGAGAGGTCCATATACTGCCCCGTCCGTTTATGGTAATCGCCACCCAGAACCCTGTGGAATTTCTGGGCACTTATCCTCTGCCGGAAGCGCAGATGGATCGCTTTATGATGCGGCTGTCCATAGGATATCCGGATCGAAGCCAGGAGATCCGCATGGCGGCCCAGGCTTTGGCAGGCCGGACGCCGGACAAGACAGAGGCAGTATGCGGAACGGAGGATGTACTGGCAATTCGGGAGGCGGTTTGCAGGGTTTCTGTACGGGAACCGCTTTTGGGGTACATGGAGGATATGATCACTTTGACCAGGCAGGAGAGCCGTTTTGTGCTGGGGGCCAGTCCCAGAGCTGTTTTAGCGCTGATGCGCGCATCTCAGGGAAGAGCATTCCTGCAGGGGAGGGATTATGTAAAGCCGGATGATGTGAAGGCTGTCGCCATGCAGGTGCTTCTCCACAGGCTGGTGTTATCCCCTGAGGCGAAGCTGCAGAAGGCCGATGGCGCAGGCATCCTGAAAAGCCTTATTTTGAAAGCAAAGGTACCCGTGTAAGAAGGAAAAGGTATCTAATGAAGAAACACAGATTATTATTTCTATGCCTATGGGTTTTATCCCTGATATCTATCAGTTTTTTCGGAGGCGCAGTCAGCTACGGCTTCTTTTTCGGCATGACTCTGCTGCCGGTGGTTTGTCTGATTTATATCATCTGCGTGGCTCTCTGTTTTAAAATTTATCAGGAACTGGGAAACAGAAACATGGTCTGCGGTCAGCCGGAGGACTATTTTTTTGTTCTCCGAAACGAGAGTCTTTTTGCTTTTACCGGGGTCAGCGTCAGGCTATTTTCAGATTTTTCCTATGTGGAGGAGCTTCCCGGAGACACCGAATTTGAGCTGCTGCCGGGGGACGAATTTACTTATAAGACCAGGCTGGTGTGCAAGTACAGAGGGGAATACGAGGTAGGAATCAGGGAAGTGATAGTGACGGATTTTCTGCGGCTTTTCAGGTTGAGCTACCCCCATTTCGGAGTCATCAAAGCGCTGGTGCGGCCAAAGATTGTGCGGCTGGAAGAGCTTAAAGGCATGGAGGAATTCCAAACGCCTCTCCATAGGGAAACCTTTGCGGGGATGGAGCCGGATATTCTGGTTCGGAATTACACAGAGGGAGACTCTTTAAAACAAATTCACTGGAAATCCACGGCCCGGGAGGGAAAGCTGCTCACCAGGCTCAGGACAGGGGAGGAGAAGCAGGGTATAGCTCTTTTCTGCGATATGACCCGCTTTGGCAGGAAGCCTGAGGAATATCTGCCCGTGGAAAATAAAATGTTGGAGGCGCTGTTGGCGATTGCCTGCTATTTTGCCGAAAAGAATGTGGGATTTTCCGCATATTACACTCAGGGCGGGACGGTGAGGAAGCAGGTGAGAGGCGTACAGGATTTTGATGACTTCTACCGGAGTGTGTCCATGGTGGATTTCGGGAAGGATGGAGATATCCTGAATCTGGTAGGCCAGGTGACGGCCCAGGGGGAACTTTGGAACAGTGGAATTGCGTTCTTCGTGCTGCATGAGCTGGACGGCCGGATGATGGAGGCAACGCGCAAGCTGGCAGCCGGCGGCATGGCCGTGGTGCTGTATGTGGTAACTGACGGGGATATCAGCGAATATGTGAAGCAGGGCGGCGGGAGGAGGAGAATCATTCGGATTCCCATTGAAGAACCCCTGGAAGGGAGGCTGTGATGAACAGAGGCTTCCACTTCAATGAAAAAGCGGCTTACCGTGTACTGAACGCATGTCTGCTGGCATGTATTGTATTGTTCGGTGCTGAACGTTTTCTGGGAATCGGGGAGCCGAACGGGATGCACGTTGCGGTGGCGTTTGCCGTACCGGGCGTGATGGCGGGTATAAACT
>JAIDME010000057.1 GCA_029050705.1 Acetatifactor sp. | reverse complement strand
GGGTACACGATACTGTTCGGATGTCCAACCACATCGCAGGGCAAATGGACATACTCCTTGTCGGATTTTGTAAAATCAAGCTCCATAAAAGCTGTAGGATTCTGACATAAAACGGAGGCCAGTCTGTCCGCCGTTTTCCTGTCTTTCAGGCAAGGTACAAACCATTGAAAATATTCAATATCATACGGCTCGCCCTTATCGAAAATCTCCTTGTCATAATTGGGCGAGTTTTTATCCCAATAACGCAGTATATGTTCCGTCGGATATTTTACTATATCACTATACAATTCTTTTGGCACGAGTTCGGAATAATACGAAACAAATGCCGCAAAACACACTTTTTCATTGGCACTGTATTTCCTTATGCGTTCATCTTCAGTTTCCATCGGTTTTGAATCTTCTCCGCTGTAACTGACCCAGTAACAATGAACACCGTCATTGACTTCGGGTACAACGACTTCTCCCCAGTTCCCTATTTCAGGTATATAAAGCCCCAAAATATATTTCATCATATTTTGAATAAGCGGGTGATCTGCAGACGGCTTTTCTTTCAGATTTAGAATATAGTTAACAGCTGTCTCAGTGGACTTCAAGCATGGCCCCTGATAATCAAACTCATAATAAATACCGCCGAATCCGCCGTTTTCGTGCTGATATTTTGCCAGTACATTTAAAAATGCATCTGTGTTATTATCCTCAAAGAGGTATCTGAACCACGCACGGTTTATATCGTCACCGTTTGCAAATACATAATCTCGCGCCTTGATAAAATTTTCATATTTTAATTTAAGCATAGCTTATTACATCTCCCCTCAATTGAATTACTTCTTTTTATTCCCTGCCATCTCTACAGCGTTAATATAATATAAATAATCATCAATGCTTGGGGTAACCTGAAAATTCGGGTTGCAGCATCCGCATCTCCATACAGTTTTGTCATTGAGCTGATAAGAAATCCCCGAAACACAGGCTCCCGAAATTCTGTTAGCGCAACCATTATCACCGGACATAAAATTGCTGATAACATTCTCGGGACAGCTCTTAATATACTCAAGAACCTTGTCCATAGTTTTTATCCGAAAATAAAATCTGAATTCAGTGTCCATACTGGTAAGCCAGAAATCAGCATTTGTATTTCTGTTGCGGTCTCCCTCCCTTTTATAATATCGTATCTGAGGCCCCTCATTCCAATCTTGAAAATCATAAAAATAATTTCGTTTTATCAGTTCCTCATGTATCAACTGAGCTGTTGTTCTATCCTGTTCCGAGTGAAAAAAATCTGAAACAGCATCAACACCTTTACCGTACTCAATCGTACTCCAGTCATTTTCAAATAATTTATAATTCAATCTGCAAAAATCTGTAAACCTGTTTGTACTATTTGATTTGACAGCCAAAATGTATAATACTGCTATCACATCCTTATTATCGGGATATGAAACAATAATATCGGTATTATTTTTTAATTTACCGTTTACAAGTCCTTCAGTCACAATTCCGTAATTGCCAAGCTTATTCAGAAATGCACCGATATTTGTAATTTTCAGAGCCTTGCATTGTTCTTTTAATTTGTCTGCCTGTATCCATAATTCGCCGTTTGGCTTCCATTCACCCGAATAACCCAATACATAAAAAATCTTTGCATATTTATAAGACTCCTCCCGGGAAGTTCTTGCTTCCCGGGAAAAGTACCCATACTCATCCATATCATATATCGGCAGCAGCATACCGGCAGGATCATTGAGTATATCTTCATAACAATGCATGAAAATTTCATGTAATCCTTGAAATCCGTTTTTCAGTTCCTCATGTGAACATATTGTCCTGTAAACATCATGTACGGGGAATTCGTTCGGATAAGTCATCAATTCTTTTTTTCTAAGCTGCGACCAGCGCTCTATCCAGTATTTCATCTTTCTTACATTCCTTATTACAGATTATTCTTCAGCTTTATGGGTGCATAAAAATTGAGCTGATGATAGCCGAGACCTTGCCTTATCTCATCGTCCGCATAAATCATGTGTACCGCCGTGGCGCGGCTGTCGTCCATAACAAAATTTGTCTTACCTAACCATTTTTCTATTTTTTGCAGCACTTTATTGCCGCTTTCATCATCACCGTCTATACTTACTGCAGAAGCATACAGTCCGCCGGGGTGTTCGATAATTTCATAAGGAGCCGTATCAGCCTCTGTAATTTCGTCTTTTATGCGCCATATCCACTCAAGGTTTCCGTTATTTTCGCACAGAAGATCAGGAGCGTCAAAAATAATGGGCAGATAAAAATCATTGTGTGCTTCCTGCCAAAGCTGGAACTTTCCAAAAATATCCTCATATGGCATTGCACCTGATGTTACTGCCCTGAATTTCGGAATGCGGACAATCATGATATCGGGCACTTTGTCGTTCAGCTTTTCCGTGACCTCAAAAAAACGTTCAGCTAAGCCGGAGTTGCCGTTGTAATCAGTATTTGTAATATGTGTTTCAATGTCTTTGGCTTTATCATACAACAGATTTACATCTGTTTCTTTTTCAAAATCCAGCCTTTTTATCTGATCAATAAATTCCAGAACAATTTTTTTCAGTTCATGTAAAAGAGAAACCTCTTCGTCTATAGTATCGACCTTTTTTCCCAGCACATCTAAAACGACTTCCGAGCCGGTGGTGCTGAATATGCGTTTAATATCTTTAATACTGATATTAAGTCTGCGTAAGATCAAAATCTGCTCCAAACGTTTTACAGCAGCTTTATCATACAGTCTGTAAGCATAATCATCACTTCGTATGCTTTTTATCAAACCCATGTCTTCATAATACCGAAGAGTACGGGCAGATACATCATACTTCACAGATATTTCTCTGATTTTTACTAAATCACTCAATTTATTTCTTCCTTTCTCTTCCGTTAGGTACATTATATACTATTCCCTAACGGAAGAGTCACCAGTATAATAAAAAATTATTTCTGAATATTTGCTGCCGCCTTTTGTATATAAGATAAAGCAAGTTCTTCCTGCTCACTGCTTCTGCGCAGCATATCAATTATATGATTCCTCTTTTCTTGCAGAGAGTCCCTGGGAAATGAATCCTGCAGGTGAGCAATCGTTGCTATTTCCGTTCCAAAGGATACAATGTCATTATACTGACTGATTGCCAGATCCATTAATTCCTTATTTATATCGGGAATGATATTTTTACATAATTCAAAAAACTGCCTGGTTCTTAATTTATTTTCATAATGAATAAATGCATGCGGGAAAACACATTCGATACGGTCTGCATTTGCCTGATTTTCTTCCCTTAACAGATCGCACCAGTTCCGGTAAATAACCATACCGTAACCCTGCATTTTATCTTCGCCGCTATGACTGTCATTTAATAACAGCTTTATCCCTCTAAGGAATGCATTCACACATGCCTTAGCCAACGGCATTTTTTCGTTTGAAGGCCTGAGTGTCACCAGATCGCAGTCAACTCTGTACCAACCCATATATTCACTCAGTTGGTCAAAGTTTATCCTTGCATTTTTCTGATCATCTCCTTCCAAAAAACCCAATCCTTTTAGAATCCGTCCATGGTCGGAAAAGCCGACGGCAAAAACATTATCCGTGTACTCTTTGGGAATAATGATGACAGGATAACCGTGTTCAATCTGCCTGCAGGCGAGAGATATAAACTCATCTTCCGAATAATCTGCACGTGAATGGATCTCATAATCCAAACCATATATTAAAAGGCTGTCATGAATACATTCATCAGGCGACCATGAATATCCGAAACATATATTCGTAATAGCCGACTGTAAAATATATTCTTCATCGTCGTTTATTTGACAATTTTTGCCGTCCCTGCGCTGCTCCAATCCAAAAAACAATTTTAACGCAGTAAAAAGAGAAGCAAACGAGATACTTTTAGGCCATTCGGGACCTGAATAATCAGCTACAGGAAGCCGCGGCTTAACAATAAATTCATAATCAAAATTCATATTGCGCAAAACACATGATGACGGATCAAGCATTTTGTCTACAGAACAATTAAAAAGCCTGGACATTTCACAAAGCATCGGCACTTCGGGAACTGCTTTTCCGTTCTCCCATTTGCTGACCGCCTGAGGTGAAACTTTTAATTCCTCTGCCAGCTGCTCTTGAGTATAGTTACTTTCTCTGCGCAGATATGCAATCTGCTCTCCCATTTTCTTAACATCAAACATATCATTTTCTCCCTTGGACTTACTTTTTATTTATTATAGCAGTTATATATTGATAACATCCATATATAGCAGGTTGTCTTTTTAGAGAGAAAACTCAACTCACAGTTGTAAAGCTGTGAAAAACGTGCGCCGCCAGGCGTACCTTAAAAAAAGCAGGCGGATAAATTTTTGCTTCTATCCGCCTGCTCTGCCGATGACCGGTACTCATCTTACTTCTTACACTACTGTAGTAGAATCCCATTAATCTGTCAGTCCCGAAAATCATCTACAACTTCCCTGATTTCGGCATTATCCGAATTCTCACCCAATGCCAGTACCGACTTTTTCAAATCAGGTAACGCCAGCACAATCAGTTCCGCAAATCTCCGGTACTCCCATTCATCAGATAAATCCAGGCAGCTCTCTGCACATTCTATCACATGAAGCCGTAACCAGTTTTTATTTATCTCCATGATCTTTTTTCGTCCCAGTACTATATTCGCATCATTTTGTGCCTGACACGCGAATCCCAAAAGCATTTTTAAAACCAAGTC
>JAIDME010000056.1 GCA_029050705.1 Acetatifactor sp. | reverse complement strand
TTCTGGCGAGAGGCCGGCAGAGGCTGTATTTTGATGGAATATGTGCCGGGTGAGAACCTGGAGAGCATTCTGCGCCGGGAAGGCAGGTTTCCGGAAGGGAGAGCGGCGGAAATCGGGGCCAGGCTTGCAGAGGGTCTGGGGTATCTGCACGAGAGAGAGGAACCGCTGGTATTTCGGGATGTAAAGCCGTCGAATGTGATACTAATGCCGGAGGGCGGTGTGAAACTGCTGGATATCGGCTGTGCCTGTCCTCCGGGAAAAAGAGCTGACAGGGCGGGAACTCCCGGCTTCGGTGCACCGGAGCAGTTTGAACCGGGCGCAATACAGGGGGCTGCAGCTGATATATACGGCCTGGGGCGGACGCTGCAGGAAATGACGGGAGAAAATTGCAAAGGGCTGCTGAGAAAAATTACAGACAGATGTACGGCTCTTTGCCCGGAAGAACGCCTGCCTAACATGCGGGAGACGGCGGAGCTGCTTCGGCTTTGCACGGGGCAGCGGCGGGGGCGGATGAGCGCCAGGCAGAGAGCGGTCCTGCGGGGGGAAATCCGGGTGGTAAAGGATATAATTGTTTAAAAAAACCTTGAGTTTTGAAGGACATACTAGTATACTGAAAAAGAAGTGTCTGTCTGTGCGGACACATAATACGACAAACAAGAAAAGGAGATGTGGATTATGCGGTTTTTTATCGACACTGCAAAGGTTGAGGACATTAAAAAGGCAAATGACATGGGCGTGATTTGCGGCGTTACCACCAACCCTTCCCTGATTGCAAAGGAAGGCAGAGTGTTTGAGGAGGTTATTGCGGAAATTGCTTCCATCGTTGACGGGCCTATCAGCGGAGAGGTGAAGGCGACCACCGTGGATGCCGAGGGCATGATTAAGGAAGGACGTGAAATTGCAAAAATCCATCCTAATATGGTAGTTAAAATTCCCATGACTGTGGAAGGTTTGAAGGCTTGCAAGGCACTTACTGCCGAGGGTATCAAGACTAATGTGACGCTGGTATTCAGTGCAAACCAGGCATTACTTGCTGCTCGCGCAGGCGCAACATATGTATCTCCTTTTCTGGGACGTCTGGATGACATCAGCCAGAGGGGCGTTGACCTGATACGTGAGATTGCCGAGATTTTTGATATAGCCGGCATTGAGACCCAGATTATTGCAGCCAGTGTGAGAAATCCCATCCATGTGACCGACTGTGCGCTTGCGGGAGCTGACATCGCGACTGTTCCCTACGCCGTGATTGAGCAGATGGTGAAGCATCCTTTGACAGATGCAGGCATCGTAAAATTCCAGGCTGATTATAAGGCGGTATTCGGAGAATAGAGCTGCAGATAACTTCCGGAACGGAAGACGGTTTCTGACAGTAAAAGGCCAGGGCTGCTGCCCTGGCCTTTTTATACGCGGGAAGTCTTACTTCATCTGCTCTTCCTGCTTCTTGATCATACGACGAACCATCTCACCGCCGATGGAACCAGCCTCACGGGAAGTCAGGTCACCGTTGTAGCCCTCCTTCAGGTTTACGCCAAGCTCGGATGCAACCTCAGTTTTGAAACGATCCATAGCTGCCTTTGCTTCAGGCACCTCTACTCTATTACTTCTGTTACCGGTCATTCTTTTTCACCTCCATAAAAGTGTATTTTGTTTTCTTCTCTATCTTCAAGACAAGTGCTGCATGCACTTATCCTGAAGTAAATATTCCAGTCAAGTGTCTGCCGCGACTTATCTTGATGTTAGTATGACCCCGGAATATGAAATTATGTTGGAAATTTTTAGGTGCATATTTAATAAAATATTTGTGTTTTAGTTGATTTTGTGTTATAATCCTTAAATGACTGTGGCTGTTTCTAAAGTATCTCAAAGAGATTAAGATTTATACGGAAGCAGATTAAATAAGGAGGAAATGTAACAATGAGTTTACAGGTAGAAAAATTAGAGAATAATATGGCGAAGCTGACCATTGAGGTTCCCGCTGAGGAGCTGGAAAAGGCGATCGAAAGTGCTTACCGGAAGAGTAAAAATAAAATCAGCATCCCCGGATTCCGCAAGGGGAAAGCGCCTCGCAAAATGATCGAGCAGATGTACGG
>JAIDME010000552.1 GCA_029050705.1 Acetatifactor sp. | reverse complement strand
GGCTTTGTATTAACGGGGCACAACTGTTCAGCACCTATTTTATCAACATGTCCATATTTCTCGCATACGCGGCAACCTTCCCTAATGCCGAGGTGCTCCTGATGTTTGTGGTTCCTGTCAAAGTGAAAGTCTTGGGATTCATTTACGGGGCTGTACTGGTTCTGCAGATGGTTGAATACTTTGGGATAGGACGTTCTGCGTATGCGGTGTATTGGTTCGGGGTGGCGGCTATCGCCGCATCTCTCCTTAATTTCCTGATTTTCTGGCTGCGCTCCAGGAATCATATGCATTTAAGCCCGAAGCAGGTCAGACGGAAGATGGAATTTAAGCAGGACATCAGGCGCAATCCAAACCCGAGGATCACAAAGCACAAGTGTGCTGTCTGCGGCAGGTCGGAGGAGGATGACCCGACGCTGGAATTCCGATTCTGTTCCAAGTGTAACGGAAATTATGAGTATTGCCAGAATCATTTGTTCACACATCAGCACAAGGTCTAAGTCAGACCTTGAAGTACAAAGTACGCAGTCTGATAACAACATGGTTGATTTGTACGAAGAGGGAGGCGGCATGAGCCAGAGCAGAGAGATTTTATTTGCACGGACGCTGGAGGCAGTACGCGCAAAAGCGCGGGAGCAGGGGAACTGTGTCAGTGAGGAGCAGGTCAGGGAGGCATTTGCGGAGCAGCAGCTGGGCGAGGAACAGATGCAGATGGTCTTTGATTATCTGGTAAAACATAAGGTTGGAATCGGACAGCCTGTGGATTTGGACGAGTATCTGACGGACGAGGAGAGAAGCTATCTTCAGGATTACATGAATGAAATTTCCGCTCTGCCCGTGTACAGCCCGGGCGAGATTCAGGCGTTTACCCTGTCTGCCATGGCGGGGGAAGAGGAGGCACAGCAGAAGCTGATACAAAATTATCTGCGGGATGTCATTGATATAGCCAAACTCTACGCCGGGCAGGGAGTGTTTCTGGAGGACTTGATCGGAGAGGGAAATCTGGCGCTTGCAACGGGTGTGAGTATGCTGGGCAGTCTGGAAAAACCTTCTGAGGCACCGGGGATGCTTGTCAGGCTGATGATGAATGCCATGGAGGATTACATTCAGGAGAATGCGGCAAATGAAAAGACAGACCGGAAGATAGCGGACAAGGTTAACCTGGTGGCGGACAAGGCCGGAGAACTGGCAGAGGAGCTTCACAGGAAGGTGACACCGGAAGAACTGGCCCGGGAATCGGGGCTTTCTCTGAAGGTAATTCTGGATGCCTGCCGGATGAGTGGGTATAAAATCGAGGACATACAGTTGAGGGTGTGCGATGAATCAGACAATTTATGAGGATTATAAATACAGTATGCAGGATACAGGCCGGCTCTATGTGGGGTGCAAATATACCTTTGCCGAGCTTCTTGAGGCGGAGGATGTGCTGTTTAAATTTCGTATGCTGGTGCAAAAGTATATTTTGCCTGAGGCGGACAGTGAGGATACGCTGGAGAGCCATCTGTACTATCTGGCGCCAACAGGATTTCTGGTGAAGCTTTACAGGCAGATGAAGGCCCGGATCAAGGTCAACATTATCGAAGAGAGAAAAACTCCCTTTGGCAGAAGGAAAAGGGAGTATGTGACAAAGCAGCTGACCATAGAGCAGCTGACGGGGATGACGAAGGAGGAGAAGGAAGCCTGCGGGCTTGTTATTCAGGAAATTTCCGTGAGCAAGCTTGCGCTGCTGGGGCTGTGAGGGCGCTGCAGCGGAAGGCTCCATGATGTGTATTGAGCAGACAGGTAACTATTCAAAGTCCCATGGAACTGAATAGTTACAAAAAATAATATATGAAGGAGAAGAAAGATGAGAGTAGAAGATTTAACCGCTTACGAGGTGCTGGAGAGGAGGGAAATCAAGGACATTGACAGTGTAACTTATCTCTGTCGGCATAAAAAGACCGGAGCGAGGGTAGCCCTGGTTTCCAACAATGATGACAATAAGGTGTTTTATGTAGGCTTTCGCACAACACCTAAGGATTCCACGGGTGTTGCACATATTACGGAGCATTCGGTACTATGTGGTTCAAAAGACTTTCCGGTGAAGGATCCTTTTGTGGAACTGGTGAAAGGTTCTCTGAATACATTTCTGAACGCCATGACTTATCCGGACAAGACAGTGTATCCTGTGGCAAGCTGCAATGACAAGGATTTTCAGAACTTAATGCACGTTTATCTGGATGCGGTATTTTACCCCAATACATACCGGAATGAGGCGATTTTCCGGCAGGAGGGGTGGCACTATGAGCTGAACGATGAGGGTGAACTGATATACAATGGTGTGGTGTATAACGAGATGAAGGGAGCCTTTTCCAACCCTGACAGTATACTGTGGAGGGAAGTCCCGACAGCGCTGTATCCTCATACTACGTATGGGGTTGAGTCAGGCGGCGACCCGGAAAATATTCCGGATTTGACCTACGAGCAGTTTCTTGAGTTCCACAGAACCTATTATCATCCCTCCAACAGCTATATTTACCTGTATGGCGATATGGATATGGCGGAAAAACTGACTTACATTGATGAGCAGTATCTGTCAAAGTTTGACTATCTTAAAGTGGATTCCGAAATTGCAGAGGAGCCTGTTTTTGAGAAGCCGGTTCGCCATGTAAAAGAATTTCCTCTGGGCAGCGGGGAGAATCCGGAGGAGAATACTTATCTGGCACAGTGCTTCTCGGCGGGAGACTGCCTGGACAGAGAGCTCGTGATTGCCATGAAGGTGTTGGATTTTGCGCTGTGTACCGTCCCCGGTGCCCCCCTGAAAAAGGCTTTGATTGACAAGGGGATTGGCAAGGACGTGTACAGTATGTACGACAACGGTATCAAGCAGCCTTATTTCGGCGTGGTGGCTAAGGGAACTTCTGTATCCAGGGAAGAAGAGTTTAAGGCTGTAATCCGGGAGGTGCTGGAGGGAATTGTAAAGAACGGCTTTGATGAAAAAGCGTTGCTTTCCGCTATTAACCACTATGAGTTCAGGTACCGTGAGGCGGATTTCGGAACCACTCCCAAGGGACTGATGTACGGCCTGCAGATGCTGGACAGCTGGCTGTATGATGACAAGAAGCCCTTTATTCACATTGAGGCCAATGAGACCTATGCGGCTTTGAGAAAGAAGGCTAAGGAGGGATATTTTGAACAGATTATCCAAAAGTATATTTTGGATAATCCTCACTCTGCTATGGTAGTCCTTCTGCCGAAGGAGGGACTGGCTGCAAGTCAGGAATCTGCCCTGAAAGAAAAGCTGGCGAAGATAAAGGCAGGTATGAGTGAACAGGAGCTTGCGGATGTGCGGGCCATGATGGACAGGCTGAATGAGTTCAGGGAAACAGCGGATGCTCCGGAAGATATAGCGAAGATTCCTCTTCTGAGCAGAGAGGATTTGAAGCGTCAGGCGGCACCTATTTACAATCAGGAGAAAAAGCTGGGGGATACCCTGGCACTGCATCATGACATTTTTACCAATGGTATCGGATACTTCAGGCTGGTGTTTAAGATAAAGGACATACCGGAAGCATATTTCCCCTATCTTGGCATTCTGAAAAATGTATTCTTTAACATGAATACGGCGCACTATACCTACGGAGAACTGTGCAGTGAGGTGAATCTGGTAACCGGCGAGATTTTTGTGGCCCAGAACAATTACGGGAGTGCCGGTGATCCTGACAGGTATACCATGACGATGGAGGTGTGCACCAAGGCGCTGTATGAGAATCTGCCCAGGGCCATAGAGCTTATGGAGGAGTTGATTCTCACCACAGATGTTACGGATGTCAAGAGGCTGAAGGAGATTCTTGCGGAGAACAACTCCAGGTTCCGTGAGTATGCGAATCAGGCAGGACATGCCGTTGCGATCAACAGAGCCCTTTCCTATGGTGGAGTCAGGGAAGCTGTGGAAGAGGCAGTGAGCGGTGTGGATCAGTATCGCCTGACCAGTGAACTGGAAGGGAAGTTCGAGGAGAAGAAGGATGAAATTATTGAAAAGCTTCAGACGCTCTGTAAGATGATATTCCGTCCGGAAAATCTGATGATTGATTTTACGGGTGATGGCGACGAACTGGAGAAGTTGGAAGAGCCGGTAAAGGCGTTGAAAGAAAAGCTGTATACCTGTGAGGTGGAGAAGGCGGCTTATGCACCTGTTCCTGTGAAGAAGAATGAGGGATTTACCACTCCGGGCCAGGTGGATTATGTGTGCCGGGCGGGTAATTTCCGTAAGAGAGGGCTGGATTATACCGGTGCGTTAACCGTACTCCGTGTCATGATGGGGTATGAATATCTGTGGGTAAATATCCGTGTCAAAGGGGGAGCATACGGCTGCATGTGCGGCTTCGGCGTGGACGGCGGCAGCTATTTCTGCTCTTATCGTGACCCTAATCTGGGACAGACCGTGGATGTGTTCGAAAAGGCGGTAGACTTTATTGCCAACTATGAGGCGGATGAGCGGACCATGACTCAGTATATCATAGGCGCTGTCAGCGAGCTGGACACTCCGCTTACCGCGGCTGGCAAGGGACACCGTTCCAGACAGTATTACTTTACCGGTATGACACAGGAGATGCTGCAGAAATCAAGGGATGAAGTGCTGGATGCGGAGCCCGGGGATATACGCGGACTTTCAAAGTATATCAAAGCATTTCTGGATGATGAGTTCCTGTGTGTTGTGGGTAATGAGCAGCAGATTGAGGCAGAGAAGGAAAGATTTGCAAAGGTGGAGAATCTTTTATAGATCAGAGGGTTGTATATGACGAAAAGTTCCGGCCGGTGCCAGATATCAAAAGGCACCGGCCGGAATTCAGATGCAACCGGCAGTTGACAGATTTCCAAGTCGGCTTTCTGGCATGTAACGGGAGAAAAAGATAAGGAGTGAAGAGTCAGCACGCCTGACGAAAAACGCGGCGGGGGGAATCGGTGTGAGTGAAAAATCAACAAATCTGCAGTATGAAATTGTTCCTTTACCTAAGGAGAAGTGGAAGGGAACTGTCATTCCCATGAGATATACTACAGGCGAGTATTTTGATGTGACAGTGGGCAGCAGGGAGAATGGTTTTCAGGTCAGCCTGGAGAAAAAAAGATTTCCGGAGCCGGTAAGCCATTACCCTGAAGAGTATGATTTCCCGGATAAGCTGTACCAGGATTTCTGGGAGAAGGCTTATGCCTGGGGGGTGCTGGGACAAGGCGGGGAGATGATTGCCTGCATTGAGACCTGCCCCGAGGAGTGGTCCAACAGGCTTATGGTGACGGAACTCTGGGTACATGAGGATTACCGGAGGCAGGGAATTGCTCATGCCCTGATGGCTGTCGCAAAGGAGCAGGCGCGACTGGAGCGAAGACGTGCGTTGATTCTGGAGACTCAGTCCTGCAATGTGGGAGCCATTTCTTTTTATCTGCGGGAGGGGTTCACGCTTATCGGTTTTGACTCCTGCTGTTATAACAACAGGGATTTGGAGCGCAAGGAAGTACGGCTGGATCTGGGGATTCTGTTGGACCGGAAGAAGAAGCTGATGCGGGATGAGGTGGAAATAAGGCCGGAGCGGGAAGAGGATTATCATGCTACGGAAGAGATGACCATGAGAGCTTTCTGGAATAAGCATCACCGGGGCTGTGACGAGCATCTGCTGGTACATAAGCTGCGCAGGTCGGAGGACTATCTGCCGGAGCTCTCACGGATTCTGGTGAAGAAAGGGAAAGTCATCGGCTGTATCATGTACAGCAGGGCCTGGCTGAAGAAGGGCGAGGAGATAAAAGAAATTTTAACCTTTGGTCCTCTTTGTGTTGACCCTGACTGGCATGGAACCGGTGCGGGGAAGATGCTTTTGGAGGAGACGATGGAGCTTGCAGGAAAAGCGGGGTATTCGGGAATTGTGATTTTCGGGGAACCGGATTACTATCCGCTTCGGGGCTTTACCACCTGTGATAAGTTTGGTATTACTACATCCGAAGGAAAGAATTTTGACGCATTTATGGGATATGAGCTGGTTCCCGGCGGGCTGAGCAGTTTCGGAGGCAGTTTTTATGAAGCGCCGGTTTTTCAAGACCTTCCCGAAGCAGAGGTGGAGGAGCATACGAAAAAATTCCCGTCTCTGAAAAAACAATCTTTCCCCCGGCAGTGGGATTGAAACAATATTATTTTTATACAAAATATACTTGACATTTTCCTCTGGCAAGCATAGAATTAATTCGGAAGCAGAAAAAAACGAAATAACGATAACCAAAGCTGTGCGTCTGGAAATCAAACAGCCTTCACATAGTAGATTATTGTGGTTTTACGTTAAGCAGAAAGGGGGGAATGCTGATGTCAGATAATGAGTTATTGCTGGCAATTTCTGACATGATGGACAGGAAGCTGAAGCCGATACATACAGATGTCAGGGAACTGCAGGAAGACATGACGGAAGTGAAAGCGGATATAGCGGATCTGAAGGCGGATGTCAGGGAGCTGCAGGAAGACATGACGGAGGTGAAAGCGGATATCGTGGAACTTCAGGTTACTGTCGGTAATTTACAGATTGGTATGAAGAAAATGCAGATTCAGATGGAGACGGATTTTTCGCCGCGGCTGCAGAATATTGAATCGTGTTATCTGTCTACCTATCAGCGTTATTCTAAAGGTACTGAGCAAATAGATTCTATGCAGCTGGATATTGATGTCCTGAAATCTACGGTGATTGAACATTCTGAAAAACTTCAAAGAATTTCCTGAATAAAAGTTGTGGTCTGATATGTGGAGGCTGTTTGATTTTCAAGATTGTATGAACGGTGTATGTGTGAATCACAGCAACATGACAGGCGGGTAAAAATGTGCCTGCCTCATTTACTTTCCGGGGTAAAACTGATATAATAAATCGCCCGGAAAATCTATAAGGGAGTTAAGAGGAAGAAATCCATGAACGAGAATAGTTCCTGCAAAGCGGGATTCGTAACTTTAATCGGCAGACCTAATGTGGGAAAGTCTACACTGATGAACAGGCTCATCGGGCAAAAGATAGCGATTACATCCAGCAAGCCTCAGACTACCAGAAACCGTATTCAGACGGTGCTTACCAAACCGGAAGGGCAGATTGTATTTTTAGATACTCCCGGCATTCACAAGTCAAAGAATAAATTGGGCGATTATATGGTGAATGTGGCAGAACGTACTCTGGATGAGGTGGATGTCATTCTCTGGCTGGTGGAGCCGACGAATTATATCGGCGCAGGGGAGCGTCATATCATAGAACAACTGAAGAAGGTGAAAACACCTGTCATACTGGTCATCAACAAGACGGATACTGTAAAAAAGGAGGCAGTGCTTTCTTTCATTGATACTTATCGAAGTGAACTGGATTTTCAGGAAATTGTTCCCGTTTCCGCCCTAAAGGGAAATAATACGGATGAATTGGTACAGTGTATTTTCAAATACCTGCCTTATGGACCGGCATTTTATGACGAAGATACTATTACAGACCAGCCAATGCGGCAGATTGTATCGGAACTGATCCGGGAGAAAGCCCTGCGTCTGCTGCAGGATGAAATTCCGCATGGTGTAGCGGTGACTGTTGAGAGTATGAAGGAAAGAGGAAAAATCTGCCACATTGAGGCCACGATAGTGTGCGAAAGAGAATCCCACAAGGGGATCATTATCGGAAAAGGCGGCGGCATGCTCAAAAAAATCGGTTCTGCCGCAAGGCCGGAAATTGAGGAATTACTGGAGATGCATGTCAATCTTCAGCTTTGGGTAAAAGTGAAAAAAGACTGGAGGGACAGTGATTATCTTTTGAAAAATTTTGGATATGATCCAAAAGGAGATTAAGGAATAGAAAACAGGAAATCTGCAAATTCTACTGTCAGGCATGAAAGCCTCTATACAAATGGAATCGGGGGATATGCAGATGAACATGGAATACTGGAAGCGGTTTGAGAGCAGCGGGAAGATAGAGGACTACCTATCGTTTGTCTCCGGCGGGGAGAGCGGGGAAAACGCAGGACAGAACGCATCGGGAGAAGCCTTGAATGCAGGAATATATCATAGTGACGGGAATAATAT
>JAIDME010000551.1 GCA_029050705.1 Acetatifactor sp. | reverse complement strand
AGTCCGGAAGATATCTTGAAAAAGAGGGAAAAGAAACAGGCCCGGGAGGCTAAGAACCCTGCGGTTCAGTCTGCGGAAGGGCTGACTGACGAAGATCCGGAAGTAGCCGCCAGGAAGAAGGCATCCGCCGCAAAGAGCGCAAAAGCAGCCAAAACCAAGAAATTGCAAAAACAGCTGGAAGGCCTTGAACTGGCTGCCAGGCTGATACAGGATCTGACCCGGGCCGGCCTCGGCACTATGGGAGGAACGGTGCTGAAAAATTATGAGCAGCTGGCAAAACAGCTCGGGGACTATTACCTCCCCGGCCCCCAGCGCCTGCTGAACGGACTGATATTGGAGATTGCCGCTTTCCAGAAGGACGGCAAAGAAGAACATTATGAGGCTGCCATTTCTGTTTTGGAGAAATTCCGGACACTTGTCAAAAAATCTCAGCAATATCTGTCGGATAAGCTGGAACAGGGCAATGTGGAGCAGGATGACACCGTGCTCTATGAAGAACTGGGCGGTATCTGGAAGCTTTCCGAGCTGGAAGCTCTGGGACGGGGAAAGGCGAATGCGGATCTGATACAATTATCCTTTTGGGTAAATTATGACGCAGCCAGAAAGGAGTACATAGATACCGGATGCTGGGCAGATCTTGCATCCGGAGAGATATTCGTCACACGTAATTACCGCCCTGTCAAGGCGTTAAAATATGTAAAACAGGAAGATACCGTTTTCGGCGTAGCACGCGTTCCCATGGCGGTGTGTTATCCCGGTGAAGGAAATCTGCGCATCCGCTGGGATGGTGCCGGTATTCGTCCTGTAGAGAAAGAAGATTTACAGAAGCTTCACGCTCTGTCCGGGACTTCCCTTGCAGCGGAGGCAAAAGCAGCCAAGAATCTGCTGAAAAATGCTCTCGTCGACCCCATATATATGCGTCTGATCTCCTTTGCGCAGCTGGGGAAGACCCGGGACGGGTTTGCCCTGGAGACTGAAGATGGGGAGACCATTGCCCTGGGGGACGCACCGGGAATGGAACCTTCCACGGACAGACTTGCACTGCTGCCGCAGGAAGGTTTGTTACAGCATCAGGTGCTCCTGGGAGCCTTCTATTATGACAGCGAAGCCCGACGTCTGAAAATGCAGCCTCTCAGCATCATAACGGATGAGGCCATAGTGCGGCTTCTGTATTGAGCGGCATGTTTATACCCTGACAGTCTCAAAGGCTGGGCGGGCAAAGCTGACATATTTGAAACAATACCAACAAGCGAGGAGGAAACGATAGATGGATATTTCACCGTTATATGAATTGCGCGCAAGGCTCCGCGCCGCCATGATCGCAGGCACCGGCCTGCTCTCGGAGGATTTCCGTTTAAAGCGGGCGTCGGAAGCTTTTGCACCTTTAGAACAGGCTTCACCGGTCTTTGCAAAAATAGGACAGCTGACCGGGGCTCTCTTATCTCCGGATGCCGCAGACAAGGAGAACCTTCTGCTGGATGCGATCACTCTGGCAGACGCCGTGCTGTGCACCCAGGGAACGGTGTCCGTGGAGGAGGAATTGAAGCCCGTTGCAGGATGCGGATGGGGCACCGCCGTCACCAACGCCCCTTATTCCGTTGTCAAGACCCTGACGGAGTCCCTTTTAACTTCCGGCAGCGGGCATTACAGCTATGTTGTGGAAACGCACAGAGACCGCCCGGAGCTTTTTAAGGATTACCGCGTCAAGACAGCCATGATTCAGGCTCTTGGAGCCTCCTATGCAGAGCTTGCGGACACGGTGGCAGAATGGCTTAAGGAGGAGGATGTGTCCATCCTGCCTCTGCTGCAGAAAGATTTTGACCCCAAAGGAAAGAAGGAAATGGTGCGCCGCATCCATGTAATGTCGGCGATAGACGGAGAAGCATCCAATGAGTTTTTTGTAAAAATTCTGCCGGAGGCGGAGAAAGAAGTGCGCCAGGCTCTTATATTTGCGCTGCGCTGCCGCCCTGAAAATGTGGATTTGCTTCTGGAGCTTACAAAGACAGAAAAAGGGAATGCCAAAAAGACGGCTTACTATGCTCTGGCCTTTATGGAGGATGAAAAGGCGGAAGCTGCTTTCTCGGAACTCTACAAAAAAAAGCCGGAGGAGGCCATGCAGTATCTGGTTTATGTGGAGACAAAATGGGCTTCCCGGTTTGTGGCGGAAAAGCTAAAAGAGCAGTTGTCGCCCTGGACGGAGGAGCATTCTAAACCTGTGCTGTCCCAGGAACAGGGAAACCTGTTGGGCGAAACGCTGGCAGCCCTGCCCGGCAAAAGCGGCAGCGATATCTGCGAGGTATTCCGCGCGGCAGCGAATCTGGAAGACCGCCTGAAGTATACCTATGAGGACCAAAAGACCGTGTTTGTCGCCAAAGGCGTCACAGAAACTGTCATTGCAGGCCTGAATCTGAGAAACAGAGAAAACACTTTTACCTTCCAAACATCCATTCCTTACCTGCTGCACCAGACATTGCACTGCCATCCGGACGAGGAACTCTGCGCTCTTGCCGTAGAACTGTACGAGGCAAAGGGCAGACGCGGTGGCAGGCGCATGGCATATTTCCCCGCTGCGGTGGCGGCCCAGCTCCTGACAGACGGGGACTGCTGCGACTGGCTGGAGGAACAACTGAAAGGGAAACTGTTTCAATCCAGGCAGGAATTATATCCGTTTCTGGCAAGAGGCTTGGACGGACTCCGGTTCAGTGAGAGGGAAAACGGCTATGTGCTGCACATAAAGCGTCCTTACCGAACCCATCCGTCCGGAGAGCCAATGCCGGAATTCTGCCAGCCGGTGAAACAGGATATCACCGGACGCTTTACGGACATTCTCACACGCTGTCAGGATCGGGATATTGATCAGGTGTTGATGAACTGCATCGACAGTGAAAACGAAGCATACTGCCGCAAGCTGGGAGATTATTTTTACGGACGCGCACGGAACCTGAAGGCTGTCAGAGATTACCTGCTGGCTCTGAAAAGCTGCAGATATCCCAAATGTGAGGGACTTGCGGTCAGTTATTTTTCCGACAGCAGCCTTACGCATTATTTTTCGGAGATTTCCGCCTATGCAGCGATGTTGCCGGGGGACAAAACCGCCATCTATGAGGAACTGCAAAGAGTTTATAATTTATATAAGCAGGGACGGATTAAAACACGGGACTCCGGTCAGTGGGAAGAGCGGTTTTCGGATTATCTGGAAGAATGGAAGAACAGTATATAAAGAAAGGAACAGTACAAAGTTATGGAAGAACAATTACAGAGACTGCCCGCAGAGCAGCTTTTCCAAAAAGAACTTGACGCGCTGATTGCAGCTGAAAAGGATCCCGTTCCCACGGGCTGGAGAATGTCTCCCCGCTCCGTCCGTACATACATCTGCGGCGGTAAAGTCGGGAGTATGGAAATCACTCCAAAATATATCGGACATGAACGGCTGGTGGAGATTGCGATCGCTACTTTGGTCACGGACAGAGCCCTCCTGTTGATCGGGGAACCGGGCACCGCCAAGAGCTGGCTGTCGGAGCATCTGACCGCAGCCATCAACGGAGATTCCACCAAGGTGATCCAGGGCACTGCGGGAACAACTGAGGAGCAGATCCGCTATTCCTGGAACTATGCCATGCTGATAGCTAACGGGCCCTCCAGGGAGGCCATGTTGAAAAGCCCTGTTTTTCACGCCATGGAGACTGGCACCATCGCCAGACTGGAGGAGATATCCCGATGCGCTTCCGAAGTGCAGGATGCGTTGATCTCTATCCTTTCGGAAAAGAGAATTTCCGTGCCGGAGCTCAATATGGAGGTTCCCGCCAAAAAGGGCTTTTCCGTGATCGCCACGGCCAACACCAGGGATAAAGGCGTCAACGAAATGTCTGCGGCATTGAAACGCCGTTTCAATATTGTAGTACTCCCGGCTCCCGCCGATCTGGAATCTGAGATGGAGATTGTCCGCACCAGAGTGGCACAGCTTTCCGCCGGACTGGATCTTAACGCCTCTCTGCCGGAGACCGAGGTAGTGGAGAAGGTCTGCACCATTTTCAGGGAACTCCGCAGCGGAGAGACCTGCGACCGCAGCCAAAAAGTGAAACCCACATCCGGCGTGCTTTCCACGGCGGAGGCAATCTCCCTGCTCTGCAACAGTATGTCCCTGGCGGGGAGCTTCGGCAACGGTCGCATCAGCGACGAGGATCTGGCTGCCGGACTGCTGGGAGCCGTTATAAAGGACGAGGAAAAAGATAATGTGGCCTGGAAGGAATACCTGGAAAATGTCATGAAGAAACGGGGTTCCCGCTGGAGTGGATTGTATAAAGCATGTAGAGGATTATTATGACGCACCCTTATATATTCGGCATTCGCCATCTGTCGCCTGCGGGCGCGTGGCATTTGCGGCAGTTTTTGACAAAAATAAAACCCCGTCTGGTTCTGGTGGAGGGTCCCGGCGATTTAAATGAACAGCTGTCTGATATCACCAGGCCGGAGACAAAGCCCCCCATCGCAATCCTTGCCTACACAAAGGAAGCTCCCGTGCGGACGATCCTGTATCCCTTTGCGGAGTACTCCCCGGAATATCAGGCAATCTGCTGGTGTAAGGAGCAGGGAACAGAATGCCGCTTTATCGACCTGCCCTCCGACGTTTTCCTGGCGCTGCCTTCCGGCAGACGTGACAGAGCGGAGGGGGAGGAGAAGCGCATGAGCGCTTATGAGCTCCTGGACCGGCAGGCGGGTGAGGACGGACATGAGACCTTCTGGGAACGGGTTATGGAGCATGCCCGGGATTCAGATGGGTACTGCAGAGGCGCTGCTTTGTTTGGCTCCAGCCTGCGGGAGATCAGCCTGCAAATGGAACAGGAAGCGGACTGGCCGGAAACTCTGGTGAGGGAGGCCTTTATGCGGCTTCAGATACAGGAAGCACTGAAGGAAGGGTTTGCACCGGAAGAAATCGTGGTAGTCACGGGCGCTTATCATGTATCGGGACTTTTGTCCGAGGATGCTCTGCCCATGACGGCAGAGGAACTGTCTTCCCTGCCCCGGGTGGAGGCAAGCCATACCCTGATGCCCTATTCCTATTACCGGCTGTCAGCCAGGGCAGGCTATGGTGCCGGCAATAAGGCTCCGGCATATTATTCCCTTCTGTGGGAAGCCCTGCAAAGAGGGAATCTGCAGTATGTTTCACACGCTTACCTCTCTCGGATCGCCGGGTATCAGAGGGAGCACGGAACCCCTGTCTCCTCTGCAGAGGTAATAGAGGCGGTTCGTCTGGCAGGCTCTCTGGCGGGACTCAGGGGCGGCGGTGCTCCCGTTCTGCGCGATCTGCGGGATGCGGCAGTGACCTGTCTCGGCGGTGGCAGTTTCCCCGCCGTCAGCCTGGCCATAGCGGACACGGAAATCGGAACCGCCATCGGGTCCCTGCCTGATGGAGTCAGCCGCACCAGCATTCAGGAGGATTTTTACAGACAGCTGAAAGAACGGAAACTGGAAAAGTATCGTGATATCACCGCCCAGGATCTGCCCCTCGACCTGCGTGAAAATCGCAGCGTCTCCTCGCAGAAGGCGGCTTTCCTTGATCTGCACCGCTCCTTCTTCCTTCATCAGCTTCGGATTCTGGGGATCCATTTTGCCGGTCAGCAGAAGGTAAATCAGGACAATGCCACCTGGGCGGAACATTGGGTGATACGCTGGACGCCGGAGGCGGAGATCGAACTGGTGGAAGCGGCGTTAAAAGGAGATACGGTAGAACAGGCCGCATCCTTTGTCATGAAGGAAAGGGTGGAGACTGCTCCCGATATGAGTGAGATCGCCCTGGTCATTGAAGACGCTTTCACCTGCGGCATGGCCTCCGCGGTTACCTATGCCACCGCAGCGCTGCAGGCCATGGCTGTGGATGCTGCTTCTCTGGAAGAACTGGCTGCCACGGCCAACAGGCTTTCCGTTGTAGTGCAGTATGGTGATATCCGTCATCTGGATGCCGCCCCCTTAGAGCCTATCCTGTGCCAGATATTCTATCGTGCCTGCCTGATCCTGCCGGGAGCATGTGTCTGCGATGACGCTGCCAGCAAGGGGATTGTCACGGCCATGGAACAATTAAACAGCGCCGCCCTCGCACATGATTTTCTGGACACCCGGGCGTGGCTGGACGCTCTGGAGGAGACAGCAAAACGGGATGATTTAAACACGAAACTCTCCGGATTTGCCGCCGCCATTCTCCTGGAGAGGGGCTGCATAGACGGCGGGCAGCTCAATCTGGAAGTGCGGCGCAGACTATCCAGGGGTGTGCCGGCGGAGCTGGGAGCAGGATGGTTCGAAGGACTTGCCATGAAGAACAGGTATGCTCTGATTGCAAGACTGTCCCTGTGGGAGAGCCTGGACGCTTATCTGGACACTCTGGATGAGGAAGACTTCAAGCGGGCGCTGGTGTTCCTGCGGCGGGCCTTCGCGGATTTTACCGCCATGGAGCGGGATGAAATTGCGGAAAATCTCGGCGAAGTCTGGGGACTGAACGGGCAGCAGGTCAGCGAATCCGTGAACCAGGTCCTGCAAGAGACAGAGCAGAAGTTAGTGGAGAGTCTGGAGGAATTTGATTTTGACTTTTAAAACACAGAAAGGTGTGTATGGAATGAATCAGGAGGAACATATTCAGAGATGGCGGTTGATCCTTGGGCAGGAAAGCCGGGAACGTTTTGAAAAAATGGGAAACGCAGAGCTTTCGCCCGAGCAGGATCTGATGGATCAGGCTCTTGCCGCCATCTATAATAATACAGAGTCAGGAGGCTTCGGCAGCGGCGGAGCCGGAGCCGGAAACGGTCCTTCCAATCCCCGGATCAGCAAGTGGCTGGGGGATGTGAGAAGTCTGTTTGACAAGGAGCTGGTGACGGTCATCCAGGGGGACGCCATGACCCGATGCGGTTTAAAACAGCTTATCTTTGAACCTGAGCTCCTGGAGAATTTAGAACCCGATGTGAACCTGGCATCCACCATATTGCTGTTGAAGGATCAGATTCCGAAGCGCTCAAAGGAGAGCGTGCGCCTCTTTATCCGGAAAATAGTGGAGGAGATCAACAAGCTTTTGGAGCAGGATATCCGCAGGGCGGTGACGGCGGCAATCAACCGCAGAAAGCACTCTCCCATTCCTTCTGCTGCGGCTTTGGACTATAAGACTACCATCTCCCGGAATCTGAAGCACTACAGTCAGGAGCTTCACACTATTGTGCCGGAGCATTTCTACTTTTTTGACAGAACAAGCACCACAGCGGCCAACAAATGGACAGTGATCCTGGATATTGACCAAAGCGGTTCCATGGGGGAATCGGTTATCTATTCTTCCATTGTCAGCTGTATCCTTGCCAGCATGTCCAGCCTGTCCACCCGAATTGTGGCCTTTGACACGAACATTGTGGATCTGACGGAAAAAAGCGATGACCCCGTGGATCTGCTCTTCGGTTTCCAGCTTGGAGGCGGCACAGACATTGACAAATCGGTAGCCTACTGCCAGCAGTACATCGAGAATCCCTCCAAGACCCTGTTTTTCCTGATTTCGGACCTGGAGGAGGGCGGCAACCGGGCAGCGCTGCTTCGCAGGCTGGAAGAGATGAAGGAGTCCGGCGTGACGGTAGTATGCCTGCTTGCGCTGACAGAAAGCGGCAAGCCTTATTATGATGCAGGTATGGCGCAAAAGATAGCCGGGTTGGATATTCCCTGCTTTGCCTGCAATCCGCAGATGCTTCCGAATCTTTTGGAACGCGCTCTGCGGGGGCAGGATCTGCAGGAATTTCGAAAGGAGTTTGAAAAGAGGAAAAAGTAACTTTTCGGCCATGCCTTTCATCAATTTCCCACGGCCGAACTATTATTCAAATACTGCAAAATTCCCATATGTATCGCCCAGGCCAGTTCCTCCTGATACTCATCCGAGCAAAGCTTCTCCGCCTCCTCGCTGTTGGAGAGGAAACCGCACTCAACGATGATGATCGGCACGCCTGTTTTTTTCAAAAGATAGTAGCTGTCATTGGCCTTTACCTGCCGCTTGTTCTCCGGGTCCACCTTCTCCACAAGCTGTCTCTGGACAGATTCAGCCAGCTCCTGTCCCTCCCCGCTGCCGGTGTAAAAAAACACCTGCGCCCCATGTACATACTCTTCAGGATAACTGTTCTGGTGGATGCTGACCGTAATTTGAGGCGCAGTCTCATCAATGATCGCAATTCTCCTCTTCATGTCCTGCACCTTTTTATTTGATGCGTCGGCATCATACAGCCCTTCGTCGCTCTCCCTGGTCATGATCACCTTCACATCATTTGCCTCCAGGTACTTCTTAAGCTTCCCCGCAATCAGCAGATTAATCTCTTTTTCCTCCGCTCCGTTTATCCCTATTTTCCCGGGATCTTTTCCGCCGTGACCCGCGTCGATCACCACACAAAATCTGGCATTTTCTCCGGATCTGCCTCCCTCTTCTCCTTTACCTACACCATTTGCTGTAGTATACAGAACAACCTCTCTGCCGACGTACACAAGAGAAAGCAGAAGGAGCATCCCCACTGCTGCCGACACCAACCTTTGATTCAATTTACTCATATTGCTGTCTGCCGCCATAATTTTTCTTTAAATATATATTC
>JAIDME010000550.1 GCA_029050705.1 Acetatifactor sp. | reverse complement strand
CAGCCCTGTCAGCGTGCAGGAGCAGGTATTTACGGACGTGGCCACGGGAACCCTGGTGAATTCCGATTTTCTGAACGGTCTGTCCGTTGCGGATGCCAAAGAAAAAATAGTCGCATTTCTGGAGGAGAAGGGAATCGGCCACAGCAAGACCAATTTCAAACTCCGGGACTGGGTGTTCTCCAGACAGAGATACTGGGGGGAGCCCATACCCATTGTGCAGTGCGAAAAATGCGGCTTTGTTCCGTTGGATGAAAGCGAGCTGCCATTGCAGCTGCCCGAGGTGGAGTCCTATGAACCCACTGACAACGGAGAGTCGCCTCTGGCGGCTATGACCGACTGGGTGAATACCACCTGCCCCTGCTGTGGCGGTCCCGCAAAGCGGGAGACGGACACCATGCCTCAGTGGGCAGGTTCCTCATGGTACTTCCTCCGCTACACGGATCCCCACAATGACAAGGCGCTGGCAAGCAAAGAGGCTCTGGAATACTGGATGCCCGTTGACTGGTACAACGGCGGCATGGAGCATACCACACTGCATCTGCTTTACTCCCGCTTCTGGCACAGATTCCTCTATGACCAGGGAGTGGTTCCCTGTGCCGAGCCCTATCAGAAGAGGACCAGCCATGGCATGATATTGGGCTCCAACGGTGAAAAGATGTCCAAATCAAGAGGAAACGTGGTGAATCCGGACGACATTGTGAGGGACTATGGCGCGGATACCCTGCGAACCTACGAGATGTTCATCGGCGCCTTTGATCTGAGCGCTGCCTGGAGTGAGGACGGAGTAAAAGGCTGCCGCAGATTTCTTGAGAGAGTCTGGAAGCTGCAGGATATGCTGGCAGATGGTGACGGGTACAGCGGGGATCTGGAGACAAAGATGCACCAGACCATCAAAAAGGTTTCCGGCGATTACGAGAACTTAAAATATAATACTGCCATTGCTGCCATGATGTCATTGATCAATGAATTTTATAAAAAGAATACTGTCACAAAGGGAGAGTACAAAGCACTGCTGACCCTGCTGAATCCGGTGGCACCTCACATTACCGAGGAACTTTGGCAGACAGCAGGCTTTAGCGGAAGGGTTTACCAGACTTCCTGGCCTGAGTATGATGAAGCTAAGACGGTGGAAGCGGAAGTGGAGATTGCCGTTCAGGTCAACGGAAAGGTGCGTGTCACTATCTCCGTCCCCAAGGACATGGAGAAGGAGGCTGTGATTGCCGCCGCGAAGGAAGCCCTGGGAGATAAACTCACCGGAACCATTGTCAAGGAAATTTATGTGCCGGGCCGCATTGTAAATATTGTATCGCATTGAATTCTGCCGGAAATGAGGCAAATGTCTGCCCGTGCTTTTATCAGCCGCACGGGGCGTAGGTTCCTGTAAAGCGTGAGCGTGTCTTAACAGGAACTTATGCCCCGGTGGTGTGATTCGTAACGAGGGCCGAACGGTTAATGTTTTGCCTTCGCCAGTATCTTATCAATCTGCTTCAGTTCGTCCGTGGAGCTGTACTTTTTGATTGCTGCGATTGCGGCGCTCATTTCCTGGGGGGTAAAGGTCAGATTCTCCTGTTTTGCCTTTTTCATCATGGGCATCATGAAGGCCATCATTTCTTTCTGGCTTTTTCCCTGCCCCTCGGTGAACATCTGCCCGAGAAATTCAAGTTTTTTCCTGGGAATATCCTTTACAAGGGAATCCGACATCCAAGCTGGTTCTGCATCCATATTTTTGCCCTCCTTTCAGGATGTATCAGCGGCAACAGCCCGGTTAGGAACTGTTGCTGTCAAAAGCGGCAGACATATCCATGCCGGCTATACCGGATAAAATATCCATTGGTGACATACCGCCCATTGGATTTTCCTCACCGCCTCCGAAGCCGTCAGGGAACATTTCCTTCATCATTTCCATCATTTCCATCATTTCTTTTATTCTTCCCATGTTCTGCAGCATGTTCTTCATATTTTCTATTCTGAAGTGTTCAGCCTGGCTGCTGTATGGAAGCAGTTCGTCCAACAGTTCAATGGTATCGGAATTGTCTCCGGAGAAAAAATCTGCGGAGAGACGCCTGCTGTTCGGAAAGAGCGCACCGGGGCGATGCAGGAGAGTAAGAGCGTGCTGCAGCTCCAGAAATTTTATGTAGACTGCAAACATATTCTGCTGTGAAGGGGGAATCCAGGCAAGCAGTACCTTCAGCATCTGAATTTTATTGGTGGTGAAGAGCGAGTCAAATGCTGTGACCGGGCTTGTTCCCTTTTCCTCCATTGTTTCTACCGCCTTTCCGGAGCATGCTTTATTTCTATCCTATGTACATTCCTATGTACATTTAAGTCTGCTTAGTACAATCCGCCTGAAAGAAAAGCAGGCTCCCGAAGGAGCCTGTTTTTCGGGACAAGAGCGGTGAATACCGCCCAGCGGTCTAAACCGCCTGGCGGTCTTTGCCGTCCGGCAGTTTAGCAGCCGCAGCCGTTGTTGCAGCCACAGCCGTTGTTGCAGCCGCACCCATTGTTGCAGATCAGGGCGAGGACGATCAAGCCGACCAGGACGAAGGAGCTCTGCAGGGTGCAA
>JAIDME010000055.1 GCA_029050705.1 Acetatifactor sp. | reverse complement strand
TACAGATACAATCCCAAAATGTAGTCCACATCCTGATCTGTGGGGGAAGAGATTTCTATATTATTGGGAGACGGGATAGGCTCCGGACACATTTTTTTGCGCAGCGTTCGGACAATATGAGCGCTGACATCTGCAATAATCGGATAATCTGCCATATTTATCCCTCTCCTTCCTGCAATGCATCCACCAATTCCTGAACACGCTTCTGCATTTGCGCACTTAATGCCACTCCATAATCCGTGGTATCTATATATTCCGCCTGACACCGGAAAAAGGCAATCGCGTCTTCCTCTGCCAGATATGGCACATTCTGCACCTTGACAGACGCTGTCAGCTTCTCTTCCGAGCCGTCCTGCCGCGCCATCCGGTCGCTGTACGCCGTAAAACGGCAGACGTTCGATTTCTTCGTGAGCGTTACTTCTCTTCTGGAATCACTGTATACGTAGCGGTATCCGCTGCACAATCCTATTAGCCGCAGAGGAATAAATTCCCCAGATTCCCCTTGCAGTTTTTGGAAAATATATCCATTACCTTCTGTCAGACACTGATTCAGATAAATCTGTGCCAAATTTGCCGCCTGACGGCTTCCCGACTGCCCGATACGGTTCAGCGCCGCCGCAGCCGCCGCTTTGTCTGCGTCACTTAAATTGTCAAAGGTATCTCCAAATACCGCCTCAATCGCCGCCCGGATATCCCCTTCACTTAATCCGCTTACCGGGCCTGAGGATTCATTTCCTGTTCCGCCGGAGCCGCTTCCTGTTCCGCCGCTTCCGCTTCCTGTTCCGCCGGACCCGCTTCCTTCTGCTCCCGTGCCTGTTGTACTGCCGCCTCCGTATAAATCATGGAGACTGCTTTCCTTACTGTCCTCTATAGCCCTGTCAATGTCCTTTAAAAGCTGGGAATTTCCCGAGTTCGCCGCTTTATCCCTGATTTCCTCCAAAGCGCTTTCCGCCCCCAGGGAAGCCAGACTGTCTATCACGTTTTCCAGACTGTCATTTCCTGAAATATTGCCCTCGGCAATCATGGAGAGCGCGGAGTTTTTCATCTGGTTTATATTGTTCAGGGTGGTGTTGTCTCCCGCCTGGTTGGCCGCCTGCGCTTTCTGGGCCGCCGTACTTGAGGAACTGGTGAGAATCGCATTCAGCTCCTGTTCCATGGCACTGATCTCCGCATCTGCCTGCGCGATCAATGCCTCATACTTTCTGGCCGTACTCAGATCATTGTTATCTAATGCATCTGCCTGTTTTTCCAGCAGTTCTTCCTTTCTGCTCTCCAGTTTCTGAAGCTCCGACTGTAATCCCTCCTCCTCGCCGGAGACAGACCGGGCCAGATTCTGCAGCCATAAAATATGGTCATCAATGGTTTCTCCTGCCTTGACCTGAAAATCATCATTGGCTGCCCGATCATAATAGGTTTCCGCCTGCTCAATCCGCCCATAAAGATATTCCACAGCATCTGCTGCCGACATCCGCTTCGTCTTTGCAAGTATCAGATACTGAAATTCTGATTTCGCTCCGTTGGCTACGGACTTTCTGTCATCCAATACCTGATTTTTAGCTGCCTGGCTGACTCCATTTGCCACCGCCGCCTTATAAGCCCCTCCTGCTCCCTGTGACAATATCTGCAGATACTTGTTCTCCGCAGCTTCCAGCAGTTCCCCATCCAGCAGCGTCAGCTCTCTTTCTGCGTCCGCCACAACATCATCCTGAATATGGTAAAGATCCTGTAATTCCTGAAGCCGCGCCTCGATCCGGGAACTCCACCCCCCTGTGGACAGGTTCACTACCTGCATACTTTTCTCGTATTCCGCGTTTTTCAGGACCGTTTCCCCCTGCGCCAGCATATTTCCCGAATGCTCAATATAGCTTTCCTGACAACTTTGGAGGCTGGTTCCTATGGCGTCAGTGACGTTTGTGTTTTCCACAAACTGTTTGTCGTCATAGCTTTCTGCGTTATATCCCCGGCCGGAGCAGCTATTCTGAAGATTGGTCAGCTGATTGTTATCAATCTCAGACAACTGGTAAAATATTTCCGCCCTTCTCCTTGCGTCAATCCGGCTCATAAGAGTACTGACAATCTCTGCCAGTTCCTTCTGATCTGATCTTTGAAGACTCTCATAGCAAGTCTGAAGCCCCGCCAGCTGCTGATCACAGCGGGCAGTAATCTCATTTCTCAAATTCAATTCAAAAAATGCCCGGAGCTTTGTATAAAAATATTTATTTATCCCTGTGCCCTGCGAAGAAGACACATTTTCATACTGAAGGCGGACAGGCTCTAATTCCGGCAGGTTGTACAGATCATAAGGATCAGGCGTATCAAAAATGCTGATTACCGCTCCGCTCCTGGCATCCCGGGTGATGCCGTCGGAACCGGTATAGCAGGTTACCCACAAATCCGCCAGTTCCGACTCAGGAATCACGGTTCCCCGGTCAGAGATATCGGAAAGACCCGTGGCATCCGTAATGTCAAACCACGCGCCGCCTGCCAGCTCCGACTTGTAGTAGATGCTGGTCTGGTTCGAATCCGCGGCACTGTCCAGGGCCTTCTCATACAACTCATCCGTGAGGGCCTGAATGTTGATAAGGTATGTGCCGATAAACAGCGTGGAGTCCTCAATTACATGGGAATATGTATACTGTCTGTATGTCACAGCCCTGGATTCATCAAAAATAGCGCCTTTAGCCGTTTGGCAGCACAGAATCCATGTAAAAATACTTACGCTCAAAAATGCCGCTGCCCTTCTGACTTTTCTTCCTGATTTCATGTTTCCTCCGGATTTCTCATAAGTTTCATATTACTGGTTTCAAAATATCCTGTATATTTTAATTTGGAATCCTCCCCATAAAATTCAATGGTCAGCTGTTCCAAACTGTCCTGCACCAAAGGAAGATACCTGAAGCCTGTGTTTATGGGAATCAGGGTGCCGGTGACCAGATATTTCCCTTCCTCATTCTTCACCAGGTAATAGGCGATTCCCTCCGACTCATCGGGCTTTAACGTGATAGTCACCATTTCGGTGACGCTTCCTGTCTGGCTTGTGTAGGTGCCTATCTCCGGATTCTCCGAACTTACAGTGGTATAGCCTTTTACAATCTCCAGCGGCCCGCTGTAAACATCAGGGTCTATGACACAGTCATCCACAAATGTGTCTCCGTCATAAAGCCTGAGCTTCACCTCCGACACACTGTCTACTGCCAGCGCCAGATGCCGGATGGTCTTATCAATCTCTGTGCGGTCTCCAACACGGGTTCCGTCACACCATAGTTCAAAATGGGTCACACTGACCTCAAAATCATCAGGGATGCCTACCCCGACCCGAAACTCCTGCTCCTGGATAATAGATTCAATGTAGTAATAAGCGCCCTGGGCATACTCTTCTTCCACATAGCTGTTCCCGCCGCTGCCGGCGTTTAAGTCCGCCCCTGTCCCTTCCATAAGAGCCGTGATACCTCCGCAGGTCAGCCTGTCAAAAGAATACAGGGCCTGGGAATACAGGGCCAGTGCCTCGAACATTTCATTCTGCATATCCTCGTATTCATCCAGGGAAGCCTTATATTCATCGTATGTCAGCTCTCCCAGACGGTTTAAAACCTTATCCGCCTCCAGCTGTTTTTTTGCATCCTCCACCTGTTCGGTGAGAGATGCATAGGTATTTCTCAAACTGATCAGATTGTTGAAGCTGTCCTCTACCTGCTGGGTCAGATCCTGCTTTGCGTTGTTCTTCTCAAGAAGGGCATCCTGATACTCCAAAGCCGCCTCATACAATGCATATGGCTCGTCCTCCACATACCGGATACCGGAAATCTGTCCCTTAAACCACTCCCTGGGTATACGGATAAAGAGAATCCGCTTCTTCCCCTGCCAGGGTGCATCGATAGCAACTAAAAATTCCTCGTACTTGCTCTTAAATGACTTGCCGTTTATTTTCTGCCCTGCTATGGCCTGATTCACAAACTCGGAAATATATCCCATCTTGCCGCCATACTGCCCCGCCATCAAATTATAATTAGTCCGCAGGGAGATGAGGCTGGTGGTGGCGTCCATGGAAACCTCGTAATAATTTTCATCTCTGTCCAGCGTATATTGAATCAAATCGTTTAACCGACTTCTCTGTATACTGAAATCCACAAACGGATTCTCAAACCGATACCCTGTGGTGACATCCATGCCGACAGCGGCAGATAACTTCTTTTTAGCTGCTTCCAAACGTCTTTTGTCCGCAGCAATCTTGTCGTTCAAAACCTTGATTGCTTTTTCCATGGCATCCACATCACTTTGGGTTGCCTGCCCCAGTTTCAGCCGCAGCCGGTTTTTTTCAAGGGTTGCTTCCATAGAAGAAAGCCTGTCTTCATTAAAGGAAATGGTATCCTGCAATACCACAATATCCACATACAGATTGGATACATTCTCATACACAGCCAGCACCTGATCGGTCATTTTGTGTTTTATCGTGTCAATCTCTGCCTGAATCTCAATCGGTTTAAACTGAAACTCATACGCCTCTGACAAATCGGGCTTTTCCGGAAATTTAAACGAAAGAAGAGGCGTCCATCGGAAGGTTGACATATTTTTCTTTTTAAGCCTGATAGATTTGATGGCCTGTTTTAAGGATACTTCCTTAACCTGAAGCTGACTTTCCAGTTTCTCATAATCCGAACTGTTGGCCAGCGCTGTTTTCCTGGCCATATCCAGAGTCAGAACCCGCTCCGCCGCCTGAACCCGCATCTGCCCGCTTCCGTCGGGAGAAATAATGATAACAGCCACTGCAAGGAGGGTGATCAGACTTTTTGCCAATATACTTTTTCTCATGCTCCGCCCTCATCTTTTTCAATCGAATAAAAGGAAAAGGTATCTCCTCTGTCCTGACAGACAAATGTATAGATCAACCCGTCTTTGCGGAAGGAGTAAAGATAGACCGTATAAGCAGGATCAAAACCCTCTACCACAAAATAATCATCATAATCTGATGATAACTCCATGTCTACTTTTCTCTGGAAACCTTTTCGGTAATCTGCCATCCAGTTGATCGCCACAGCCTCCGGCATGGTTACCTCAGAGTTTCCTTCATAATCCTCTGTTCCGAAATATTTTTTTAACTCTTCTATGGTGGTAAGAGTTTCCCCCCCCAGCCCCAGAGAGCTTTTCAGAACCAATACCTGTTCTACAACAATCTCGTCATCCAGAGACTGGCTGTCGCCCCAGCCCAGATACATGGCATCAATATCCTCTAAAACCACGGCAAAATCCTGGTCATCCTCATACAATACCCTTTTCCCTTTATAAATGTCTGCTATCTCCGAGACTTTCTTGCCCAAAAGACTGCCATACAAAAGTTCATCCTGGCTGAAACTGCCGGAATAGACCAGGTTGCTGCCATTATCATACAGCTTTCCGTTACCATCCTTTTTCCCAAGGGCAAACTCTCCCTCATAAACCAGGCTTCCGTTCTCCCGGTAAAGTCTTCCCGTACCATCAAAAAGATTATTTTGGAAATTACCGGTATACATCATGCTTCCGCTGTCATAATACCTGGTTCCGTTTCCCTGATACCTGTTTTTATCAAAATTTCCCTGATATACCACAACGCCTTCCCGGTTATACAATGTTCCGTAACCGGTGACACTTCCACCCTTTACTTCCCCCTCATAGGCCAGATAGCCGGATTTCCCTCTGATCCGCACTTTCCCCTCGGCAAAGCGCAGCATAACGGAATCATAATCATAGGTCTTAATCCCCTCTTCCCCGGCATGAGTCAGGGTTTTACAGGTACTGAACAAATAGTACAGGCTTAAGACGCCTGCTGCCACCACAACAGCCATTGCCAGTCTTCTGCTGACAAGCCAGCCGAAAACCGAATAATAATCCTTCTTATGTCTTGGCCTGACGTCCAATAAAGAGGTAAAGAAATCACGAATTTTCGCAATAATATTGGTGCGGATAAAGTTCCAGCTGGTCCACATCTTCACCTTTGTTACCAAAGGTGTGACCTTAGCCTTGATCGAAGTCAGCAAGACCCGAAACAGATTATCACCCATGATTCATACCTCCTTTCCGGGCTGCAACCCCCTTACGCCTCCCAGTACAGCCTGCAGCCATCTCCTTCAATATTTACCGGATTCAAATATTTCTCACAGGTAAACAAATACCATTTTGCTATGGCGTCTTCCGGATTATCTTTCAGTACATCCGAAAACGCGCTTCTGGCAAGATAGAAATCATGCTGATAAAACAATTGAAGGGCTTTCTGGAATTTGGCGTCTGTCACCATCTTCAGTCTCCTCTGAGCAAGGGGACAGGCATCCAGCGCTTCATACAGACGCAGCTTCTCTCCTGTATCGGAAATCAGAATATATCCGATGTATCGAAGATTCCCCTCCGGATTCTCCCTGCTTTTCACGCTCTCGGTAATCACTAATCTGAGGCCCATTTCCTGAAGCCACCTGGCATATTTCTCAAGTTCTTTTCCTTCCCTGGACAAAAGGAACGGAAAACTTTGCTGCTCAGTTCCTGCCACTCCATATACATACTGAGCATAATGCAGAAATACGCTTACTCTTAATCCCTCCAGACTTCTGTCCTCACAAAACTCACGCATGAAAGCCGATTCAAATTCCACCGTGTTCCTGGAATCATCCAAAAACAGGACTTTCAGCATGGTCAGATCACTATGGCCTGACACGATATATCCGTCTCCTGCATCCTGATGTTTCTCAATCAATTTGAAAAAGCGGTTCATCACCTGTGCGGACCGGCGGTCTCTGTTTTCCAGCTCTGCGGAAAAGATGGATGCCACCGTTCCATAAACCGGAGCCATGTCGCCGCTCTTTACCTCCGTGATAGAATCCTTCCCCAGAATCTTCTCAATATTTTTAGGTGCAAACCGATAACATGATTCAAAAATCCGGTATTTGGTGTAGTTAATCTGGCTGATGGTCTTTTGTATCTCCAAAAGACTGTTCCACATATAGTCCACATCTTTCCCATGAACAGACTTTTTCACTACCTCCATCTGCCCATTAGCCACATTATCCATGGCTTTGGCAAGACGTTTCAGTTCCCTTCCCTGCATTATCAAAAGGCTGATACTGACTACACTTCCTATTAAAAACAGGATTTCCGCATATATCAGATAATCTTTACTGCCTTTCCAGAAAGATGAATCTTCCCTTCTGGTAATGCCTATCAGCAAATATTCCGGATAAAGCCCGCCTGCGGCGGACACGCCCAGCACCTTATAAGCCTCTCCGTCGATCCGCATCACCATACCGGACGTCTGCTCTCCTGCTGCCAGAG
>JAIDME010000549.1 GCA_029050705.1 Acetatifactor sp. | reverse complement strand
CGTGGGCTGCATCATTATATTGGTACTGGAGATGATGGTAATCGGACTGCCTGGCGTATCAAGGGGATGGCAGGGAAAAAATGAGGCGGAAGCGGCTGCAGAGGCAGAAAAGGCAAAACTTCCGGAGCGGCGTGATGGCATTGCGGAGCACATTGAGGTGGCTGACGAAAGTGCGCCGGGGGAGAGAGACAATTTTAAACTCCGGAATGTGACTTATTATTCTTACGATTCCCAGGGAAGGTGCACTGCCATGGACAGATATGATGCCGACGGGGATCTTTTTAAGTATGAGCATTATACTTATGATGGGCAGGGCAACCGCATTTTGGAGCAGTCGGAATCGCCGGGCTTAAGCTGGGAGACCTACAAGGAGGTCCGTCTTACTTATGATGAGGAGAACCGGCTGACTTTGGAACAGAATTATGATGGTGATGTGCTGAGCAGCGAATACTATCTTCGGTATATGCCGGATGGCAGCACTTCTTCAGTGGTGCAGAATTATGATAAAGACGGACAGAAGGGCTCTTGGTCTACTACGGTTTTTAACGGGAATGGCGACCCGGTATCAGAGTATCATTATGATGCGGAGGGGCAGGTGACAAGCTGTTACAAGTACCGTTATGATGAGGAAGGACAGCAGATTTATTTTATCTGTTACAATAGAGGAGACGAGACTACCAAACCCTTAAGGGAAGTTATCACGGAGTATGGGGAGGATCAGGCGGTAAGGATTTCGTACGAGCCTTTGGGACATCTCAATTCGGTGCATTATGTAGTCACTGACGAAAATACCAAAACAGAGATGTATTATCTGGCTGGCTACAGCGGAGGAAGCGGCGGTGATGGAATTTACATTCTTGGTCAGGAGGAACCAAAATGGAACAGGGAATTGAAATTCTGGGAGGGACTCTGGCAGACCTGCAACGGGGATGACAAGATTTCAAGCTTACACTGCAGCTATGACAGGATACATTCCTATACCGCCTGCTGGTATGAGGCCGGGAACAAGGTCAGAGAGCTGGAGTGTTCAGTGGACGGAGGAATCTGTATCACAACCATGAATCGGTATGTATATAATGGGGACGGTACGCTGGCCGAATGTTACGAATACGGTTTTTCCGGGGAGAGTCTGGAGGAAGAGCTGCAGGACGGCACCCGGATACGGCTGGATTACGAGGGGAGTAAGCTGAAGAGACTGCTCTGCACCGGTGCCGATGGCATTGTCCTCCGGGAGATTACTTTTGACACGGAAGTGGGCAGGGGCGGTAATATTGAGGAGTGGTATGAGCCCCTGAAGGAACAGATGTGGGCTGAGGCTCTGATTCCCACAGAGGACGGTATTGTTTCGGCGGAACAGGCCGGGCGGGAGGCTTATGCCGCCGGTGAAGAGCCGGAAGAAGGCCAGGACCGGGGAGAATTCAGTGATGAGATCAGTCTTCCCTGTTATTATGAGGTGGAGAAGGGTGACAGCCTGTGGAAAATTGCAGGGCGCATCTATGGAGATCCTTATCGGTTTGTGATCATTTACAATGCAAATAAAGTGGTCATCGGCCCGGACTGGAACTTTATTCCGGCAGGCATGGTGCTGTATCTGCCGGAGCCGGATGCACTATAGCCGGTCGGAGTATAAGCGAACCTGTTCGCTTTGGGATTGATGGAGGTTGGAATGAGTATATGGGAGATTCTCGGAATCCCGCCGACAACAGATATAGTTACGATCAAAAAGGCTTATGCGGACAGGGCAAAGGAGTGGCACCCGGAAGAACACCCGGAGGAATTCAAGCACCTGCGGAATGCATATCAGACAGCGGTCAAATGGGCGAAGAGCGGCGGGGGAGAAAAAGCGGAAGTAAGTGTGGAACCGCCGCCGGCGAAGCGGGCAGAGCCGCAACAGCAGAAGCCGCATCCGGAGAATCCTTATTCGGAAGAGCCGCAGCCTGAGGAACGGTCGGAAGAGGAGGAGCCACAGCCTGAAATTTCTTATGATGATGTCTCCGCATATTATCAGATTTAGCTTGCAGAAGAT
>JAIDME010000548.1 GCA_029050705.1 Acetatifactor sp. | reverse complement strand
CGACAGAATTTGCAGTTCCCATCCAGGAGAATTTCACTCCGGTTGAGGGCTTAAGTGATAAGTATGTGGATTTTGAGAACAGGTCTTTTGCTTACAATGGAAAGGTTTTCAAACTTGGAGAGAGCACTCTGAAGGATTTGATTGACGGAGGAATTCCGTTTGATGAAAGTGATCTGAACAATAAGGGAAACAATGTAAACAAAAATTATGAAACAAGCAGGTATACGGCAGATATTAATAAATATGTGTCTATGCAGTTCAAGTTTGTGAACATAACCGGAGATACTTTGACGGAGGAAGAGTGTCTGCTGTCATATGTAAGAATATATCATCTCTATGTGCCGCAGCCTGATTATGATGCGGAGAGGAATGCAACGATAACGGAGAATATTCTTGACGCAGCGAATACGGTTTGCTTTTCCTTCCCGGCAACCCTTACAAAAGAACAGCTTCTGGAAAACAACAGTGAAGGCGCGGAACAGGATGATTACAATAATGTTGATTACCGCATTAAGTCAGAGGTTTATATGGGCAGCAGCGGTTATCACTTTAAGTTTGACAAAACCACAAACCAGATGAAGGAAATGACGATGGACTGGCTTCCGTGATAACGTCCTGTTAAATGCCTGAATCTTAAGATTGTGAGACGAATAATGGAACCGGGGAGGGTCGCCGAAGCAGTAGTCGGCGGCCCTTTTTAAATGCCGGGCGGATTCCTTGACACTTTTCCAAAATGGATTAAAATAGTAGGTGGAGCAAGGAGATTGCGCGGCGCAAAACAGAACATGGCAAAATGAAACGGCGGTTACACGCCGCGTATGCTTAAGGAAAGGCGGAATCGTAATATGAAGACAGCGGCGGATCTGCAGACCCTGCTGCGGCAGATAGATCATAAGAGCTATCCCGCATACAAGGACACAAGAGGAAAATATCAGTTTCAGCAGTATGTACTATCCATTGATCATGTGCAGGGGGACCCCTTTGCGGCACCATCCAAGGTCAGCATTATTGTGCCCGGCAAGGTGGCGGGTTTTGATGGGAAATGTTATGACAGCAATGTCAGGAAAATTGCGTTTCAGGATTTTCTGTTGCGGCGGGTAGCAGCGAAAATTAAGGACTACTCCTTTAAGGCAAAGGGCTCCGGCAAGAGCGGTCTTTTGGGCATCAGCCATCCGGGGCAGGAGATACTGGAGCGCAGCGCCTGCACGGTGAACACGGCAAACGGAGATCTGACGGTCCGCATGGAGATAGGATTTCCTGCCAACGGTCGCACTATCAATGCAGGGGAGCTGGGGAAGATTTTGTTTGACTTCCTGCCCCTGTGCGTAAGACAGACGCTGCTGTCCTCCACTTGTCCTAAGGACAGCCTGGAGAAGGTGCTGTTCCTGGCGGATGACCAGCAGTATATCCGGGAAGAGCTGAAAAGAAAAGATTTAGTTGCATTTGTGGCAGACGGTGCTGTCCTGCCCAGAAAATCAGGAATCTCTTCCCTGCCTATGAAGGAGGCGGTCGCTTTTAAAACTCCCGCATCTATGGAGGTGGCTCTGGAATTGCCCCATCATGGGAAACTTACAGGAATGGGTATCAAGAAGGGGGTGACTCTGATCGTGGGCGGCGGCTATCACGGCAAGTCCACCCTGCTGGAGGCTCTGGAACTGGGAGTTTACAATCATATTGAAGGAGATGGCAGAGAGTATGTGATTACGGATGAGACTGCAATGAAGCTGCGGGCCGAGGATGGCAGGAGCATTCAGAAGACGGACATTTCCATGTTTATCCGCAATCTGCCCAACGGCAGGGACACAAAGGCCTTTTATACCGAGGATGCCAGCGGCAGCACTTCCCAGGCGGCAAATACGGTGGAGGCCATGGAGGCGGGAGCAGGGGTCTTTCTCATTGACGAGGATACCAGCGCAACAAACTTTATGATTCGGGACGAACTGATGCAGCGCGTGGTGAGCCGTGATGTGGAGCCCATAATTCCCTTTATTGACAGGGTGAGGGAACTGTATGAGAAGTATGGTATTTCCACAATACTGGTGGCGGGCAGCTGTGGTTCTTATTTCCATAAATCGGACTGCATTGTGCAGATGAATAAATATCAGCCCGTGGAGATTACGGAGTTTGCCAAAAAGGAGGCTGAGAGCTATCCTTACACCCTGGGGGATGCCGCCGGTGCGGAGAAACCGGATTTTTGCCGTGTAGTCAAGCGGGATGCCGGCTTTGCAAAGGATGATCGTATCAAGATGAGGACGGACGGCCTGGATGGCTTTTCCATTAACCGCGAGGAGGTGGACCTGCGGTATGTGGAGCAGCTGGTGGATTCGGAACAGCTGACAGCGCTGGCATACATGATCAAAAACATGAAGCTTCATGATTTCGACGGCAAAAAGACATTAGGAGAAGCTGTGGAGAATATGTATAACCGTATCAGGGAGAAGAGTTTCGGAGCTTTCTGCGGAAGCGGACAGAACGGCCAGGGACGTGGCGGGGAAGGCGGCGACGCAGGCTCAGTTCCCGGCAATCTTGCCATGCCCCGGAAGCAGGAACTGTATGCGGCTCTGAACCGGTGCAGGGAGTTGATAAGCGTGTAGAGTGTGAATATCTCACACGGAAGAATGCCAAGAGAAGGCATTCTTCTCGGAAGCATCTCGGAAATTTGTAATTTTTAAAGGTTTTGAAGAGGGTGGATCGAGGGTATGAATGTACGCAGTATGAATCAGCAGGAAAAAGTAGACTACATGCTCAATGAGCCGGTGCCTCATCTGGTCTGCCAGATGGCGGTGCCCACCATCATCAGCATGCTGGTGACTTCCTTTTATAATATGGCGGATACTTTTTTTGTGGGAAGGCTGAATACTCAGGCCACAGCTGCGGTGGGCGTGGTGTTTTCAGTGATGGCGGTTATTCAGGCCTGTGGTTTTTTCTTCGGTCATGGCTCGGGAAATTTTATTTCCAGAACGCTGGGGGCAGGGGAGTTTGAGGAATCAAACCGTATGGCTGCCGTAGGATTTTTTACGGCATTTTTTGCGGGCATCGTCGCCGGAGTTCTGGGGATCATCTTTTTGACACCTCTTGCAAAGGCGCTGGGCTCCACTCCCACGATTCTGCCATATACAAAGGATTACCTGCGGATCATCCTGATGGGATGTCCTTTTATGATGTCCTCACTGGTGCTGAACAATCAGCTCAGGTTTCAGGGCAGCGCATCCTATGCCATGGTTGGAATTGTCACCGGCGCGGTGCTGAATATTGGGCTGGATCCTTTGCTGATTTACACCTGCGATATGGGTGTGGCGGGAGCGGCGCTGGCTACCGTGATGAGTCAGGTAGTCAGTTTTGTGATCCTGTTTATCATGAGCAGGAAGGGCGGTAATATCCGAATCGCTTTCCGCAACTTCAAGCCTTCCTGGATGCTCTACAGAGAAATATTCAGAGGCGGGATACCCTCTCTCTGCAGGCAGGGACTTGCCAGCATTGCTCAGGTCTGTCTGAACCATTCCGCCGGATTATATGGCGGCGATTTCAGTGATGCTGCCATAGCGGCGCTTTCCATTGTGGGGCGTATTTCCATGTTTGCCAATTCGGCGCTGATCGGATTCGGTCAGGGCTTTCAGCCGGTCTGTGGTATGAATTACGGAGCAAAGCAGTATGGAAGGGTGCGTCAGGCATTTTTTTTCTGCGTCAAATATGCGGCTGTTTTCCTGTTGGTGGTGTCCGTGTCGGGTCTTGTGTTTGCTAAACCTCTGGTGACCTTATTCAGGAAGGAGGATGAGGAAGTCATTCGCATCGGCACGTTGGCTCTGCGGCTGCAATGTCTGGTGTTTCCGCTGAACGCCTGGATTGTCATGTGCAATATGATGCTCCAGTCCATCGGTAAGGCTGCCAAGGCATCTCTGATAGCGGCTGCCAGACAGGGTATTTTCTTTATCCCTCTGATCTGGATCCTGCCCATGTTTTTTGGCCTGCTGGGAGTGCAGATGAGCCAGACCTGGTCCGACATATGTTCCTTCCTGCTGTCGCTGCCTTTAGGAATAAGTGTGTTACGGGAGATGAAAGTGCAAGAAGAATTTCTAAGGCGTCAAAATACGCCGCCTAAGGAATTCTAAATCTTGCACTGAAGAATGCCCTGACGGTCATTCTTCCCGTATTGTAGTGATTTGGCGTGAGTAAGTGAATGAATAAGGAGTGGAATGAATGGACGGATTTTTGTATGAGACGCATATGCACACCTCGGAGGCCAGCGCCTGCGCTTCCAATACCGGAGCAGAGATGGCCAGGGCATATAAAATGGCGGGTTACGCCGGTATCATTATCACGGATCATTTCTTCTACGGTAATACGGCGGTAGACAGGAACCTTCCCTGGGGACAGTGGGTGGAGCGGTTCTGTCTGGGCTATGAGCATGCGAAGGAAGAGGGGGACAAAATAGGTCTGCAGGTCTTTTTCGGCTGGGAATCCTGCTATAGCGGGATGGAGTTTCTGGTGTACGGGCCGGACAAGAAGTGGCTGTTGGAGCATCCTGAAATCAGAGATGCAACGGTAGCGGAGCAGATGAAGATGGTGCATGAAGACGGCGGGATCATCAGTCAGGCACATCCTTACAGGGAGGCCTGGTATATCAAAGAAATCCGTACCTATCCGGATTATGTGGATGCGGTGGAGGGCGTAAATGCCAGTCATTCCAGCCTGGAAAAGGAGGAGCGCCACCCGGAGTACAATGACCGTGCGCTGGATTATGCCAAAAAACATAATCTGCCACTGACTGCAGGCTCCGACCAGCACAGCGTGCGGATGCTCCACGGAGGCATGGTCTTTCCGCGGAAGCTGTCAGACATTCATGATTTCGGGCGGGCTGTCCTGAACCGGGAGGCAGTGCGCCTTCTGGATGGGACGGAGAGATATATGTAATAACGATTCAGAGTTGAACAGCCTGTTTTCTAAAATTAAGCATGGCTCTGAATCGTTACACATTGTACTTCTTTGCAGTGTCCTGGTAAATTTTGGTGATGTGCTGAAGCACATCGGTGTGGGAAAAGGTTTTGTGGTAGACAATGTTGGTCTCGCGTATCATGCTGAGGTTCTCGATGGGAAGCACGGTAATTTTGCCCTTCCGGAGTTCGTCCATGCAGGCGCTTTTCGGCAGAATGGATACGCCCAGTTCCTTGCGGACCAGATCCTTGATCGTGGCGATATTGTCTACTTCCATTGTGACATCGAAGGCGCCGATACCTTCATCAATACCCTCCAGAGTAGATTCAAAAAGCTTCCGGGTTGCGGAGGAAGAGGAGCGGAGGATCAGCCGCTCTTTTTTCAATTCAGCCAGCGTGATCATGGAATGTCCGGAAAGGGGATTATTGTTGGACATGACGCAGACCAGGTAATCCGTATCCAGCATCAGGGCATTAAAATTTAAGTTTGTATTTTTTCCCTCCACAACGGCAATATCAATTTCAAAATTTTCCAGCATAGTATAAAGATTTTTTATGGTATCAGTGATAACTGTAATGCTGATATTTGGGTTCTCGCTGCTGTATCTGGCAAGAACTTCAATCATCAGATTGCTTTCCGAGGTGTGGGTTACGCCCACTCTGATCTTGTTTAGATCCAGCTTTGCATCCGCAATTTCCGCCCGCATCTGGGAATCCAGCGCCTTAATTCTCTTTGCGTATTTTACAATGATCTCTCCCTCTTTTGTCAGCATCAGACCGCCTTTTTTGCGCACGAAAAGCTGTTCTCCGTAAGCTTTTTCCAGCTGGCTGATATGATGGCTTACGGCGGGCTGAGTCAAAGATAACATTTCGGCGGCTTTGGTAAAATTCTTCTGTTCCGCAACTGCTAACAGGGTTTCAAATTTAGAATCTATCATATTTTCACCATATAAAAAATTTATTGAAGTTAAAAAAAACATAATTTTACTTTATTGTAGGAATAGTGTAACATATAATAAATTATTTTACAAGGCTGGTTTCGAACAGCTGCGAAGAGGGGGCAGAGTATGCTGAATTCGTTTTATGAAAAACTGCAGGATTCATCTACGGTAGCTACCATTATCATTTCTGTGGCTTTTATGCTGTTTTCCGGGTATGCCGTGACCCGCATTACAAAAAAACTGCGTCTGCCCAACGTTACGGCATACATACTGGCGGGAATCCTGCTGGGACCTTACTGCTTTAAGATAGTGCCGGCTTCTCTTGTGGAGGGGATGGACTTTATCGCCGACATTGCGCTGGCATTTATTGCTTTCAGCACAGGAGAGTTTTTCAGAATTTCCACATTGAAGAAAAACGGTCTGAAGGTGGTGGTCATCACGGTGCTGGAGTCCCTTTTGGCTTCCGCTCTGGTCTTCGCGGTTACCTTTTTCCTGCTGCACCTGGATCTGACCTTCTCTATCGTCCTTGCGGCGCTGGCTGCGGCCACCGCACCGGCTTCCACGGTCATGACCATACGGCAGACAGGGGCAAAGGGAGATTTTGTGGATACTCTGCTTCAGGTGGTGGCCCTGGATGATGTTGTGGGACTGATTGCATACAGTATCGCGATTTCGGTGGCGCTGGCGGCAAAGACGGGGGAGTTCAGTGTCGTGAGCATTTTAAAGCCGATTCTGGTGAACTTCGGGGTGCTTCTGTTGGGCGGCCTGTTCGGCGGCCTGATGAAGCTGCTGATGCCAAAGAAGCGCTCCACAGACAACCGTTTGATCATCTCCGTGGCGACATTGTTCGCCTTCTGCGGAATCTGTGCCCTTCTGGATGTGTCTCCGCTGCTGGGCTGCATGTCTATGGGTATGGTTTATATTAACATTACAGAGGACGACAAGCTGTTTAAGCAGCTTAATTATTTCAGCCCGCCTATTCTTTTGCTGTTTTTTGTCCGCTCCGGGCTGACGTTCAAGTTGGATGCTCTGGTGGACAATTCCATGTCGGTGGGAGCGGTTCCCCTGCTTGTGGTGGGTGTGCTTTATTTTCTGGTCCGTATTGTGGGAAAGTATGCAGGGGCCTTTCTGGGGTGCCTGCTGGCAAAGAAAAAGAAAGAGGTGCGGAACTATCTGGGACTGGCGCTGATTCCACAGGCAGGAGTAGCCATAGGGCTTGCAGCCCTGGGAGCGAGAACCCTGGGCGGAGAAATGGGCAGCGCATTGCAGACGATCATTCTGGCGTCCAGTGTTCTGTACGAACTGATTGGCCCGGCCTGTGCGAAACTTTCCCTCTATCTGTCGAAATCCTATTCTAAAGAGCTTGAGGATCTGACGCCGGAAATCACGGCTTTGCATGAGGAGAAACTGAGTGAAGTGGAACTGCTGATTCAGCGGATTCAGGCAATTCAAAAGGAACTGCCCGGTCATCCGGGGCCACCGACAGAGGAAGAGCTTGCCAATACGGAGGCAGCTGAAGAACAATACGCTATGAAGAGACATTCTCATAT
>JAIDME010000547.1 GCA_029050705.1 Acetatifactor sp. | reverse complement strand
GTCCGGCACCGATTTCACCCGCATCCTTAGTAAAATCATCAAAGGCATAAGTGGCAAGGGTTCTGTTCTAAAACCCTATGAGCCTGTAGCCCTTTATATATGCAGGATTAAACTCTATCTGAAGCTTTACATCCTTCGCTACCGTCACAAGGGTGGCTCCCATTTCCTCTACCATTACCTTTTTTGCTTCCCCACGGGAATCAATATATGCATAATTGCCGTTTCCGTTATCAGCCAAGGTCTCCATCTTGTTGTCTTTGAGATTCCCTGTGCCGAAGCCCAGCACTGATAAGAAGATACCGGCTTCTCTCTTTTCTGTCACAAGCTCTTTTAAAGCGCTTTCAGAGGTGGTACCCACATTCAGATCCCCGTCCGTAGCCAGTATGATTCTGTTATTTCCGCCCTCTATAAAGTTTTCCTCCGCAAGTCTGTAGGCAGTTTCAATTCCGGCGGAACCGTTCGTCGAACCACTGGCATACAAATTATTGATGACCTCTGCTATTTCCGTTTTATTGCTTCCCTTTTCGCCTTCAAGCAGAACCTTATCGGAACCTGCATAAGTCACGATGGATACCCGGTCCTTCTCCGTAAGCTCATCCACCAGCATGGTAAATGCCGACTGTAACAGTGGAAGCTTGTCAGCGCTGTCCATGGAACCGGATACATCCAGCAGAAAGACCAGATTTGACGGAGGCGCTTCGCTGAAATCAATCTCCTCTGTCTTCAGTCCGATCTGAAGCAGCTTTGCGTCTTCGTTCCAGGGACAGTCTCCTATCACAGTGGTAACGCCGAAGGGCTCGCTGCCGGTGGGAAGATTATAGTCATACTTAAAATAGTTCAGCAGTTCCTCAATCCTCACCGCCCCCGCAGGAATGTCCTCTATGGAATAATTATCTTCTATCATTCTTCTGAGATTGGTGTATGACGCCGTGTCTACATCCGCCGAAAAAGTTGATATGGGACTGTTTTTTACCGATTTGAAATTAGACTCTTCCAGGGCATTATATTCTTCCGTATTCCAGTCGGGCAGCGCTTCCGTCTCCCACATCTCATCCGTCATGCCCGCTGCAGGCGCCTCATTCGCTATATAATACCCACCGTCCGATGTAGTGCTGTTTCCTGACAGCCAGGGACTGTAATCGGCCTCCTGACCTCCACCGTAATCCATCCCTTTACTTTCGCCGCCGCATCCCGCAAGTATTGAAACCACAACCGCTGCCGCCGCAAATAATCTGATCTTTTTCATAACATACTCTCTCCCTTCCGCTGAGGCTGATATCCTCATCTCACCTATATAAACGGTAAAAAACGGAAAAAGTTCTCTCATTTTTAAAAAGTTCTCTAAAAGGTCAGACTACCGTTCTTTTTTTCTCCGTTTGCTCTAACCTACATGTCTCCAGATGCGGGCCTCATACCCCTGAAGTTTTTCGGAGGGTTCACCGTCTCCGGCTGTTTTTATTGTATCATAAATCAGCTCCCACTGTTTGCCGGCACTTACATATGCTCTGCAAGGCTCTTTCCCAAGATTACAGTCTATCAGATAAACCTGATTTTCCAGCGCCCGCTCATAGACAAAACGGTTCTTCTTCCTGTTTCGAACAAGAAAGCTGCCGTACACCAGCGCTTTCGTCCTGTGGCGCAGGCTTATCAGCTCACGGTAAGCTTCCAGCACATCCTCTTTTGGCTTCTGAACAAGCCCCGCATGCCAGGAAGGCATGGTCTGATTCCAGGGCAGGAGAACTCTTGCATGCTCCCTGGTTCCGGCCAGGATCGCTGCAAAAACATCCTCCGGCCGTTTGCTGCGGATATGCTCCTCGTAATACCCCCTTGCCTCCACATCCGTTATCTGGTCCATGGAAGTGAACTCATAATTTGCCAGCCCCATCTCATCCCCCTGAAACACAAAAGGCGTACCCTTTAATGTAAACTGCATCAACGCCAGCAGCTTTGCAAGCGCGGCGTGCTGACCGGCATCCCCGGTAATCTTGCTTATCATCCTTGGATTGTCATGGTTGTTATAAAACAGCGACATCCAGCAGTTATCGCCGTAGTGCTCCTGCCAGTCAATCATGTACTCCCTGAGATAGTTCAAGTCGTACTCATAATCCTCCAGCCGCACATGACCCGGCGTCTCCAGGTGGTCGAAGGAGAACACCATATCCAGTTCCCCTCTCTCCTCCCCGGTGACCAGCCTGCTCATCTTCATGCCCAGTCCCGGTGTCTCTCCCACGGAAAACGCCTGATGAGGTGCAAATGCTTTATCATGAATTTCCTTCAGATACTGATGCAGCCTGGGTCCGTAATAGTACTGCTCAATGCCTGGATATCCCATGAGGCTGCCGATGGTCTCGTTTCCCTGAGGCAGGCCATCAGTCTTGGAGATGTAGTTGATCACATCCATGCGGAAGCCGTCAACTCCCTTTTCCAGCCACCAGTTGATCATGGCGATGACATCCTCCCGAACCTTGGGGTTGTCCCAGTTCAGATCCATCTGCTTTTTGGAAAATAAATGGAGGGACCAGCTATGGTCCTCCTCATTATAGTTCCATGCAGGGCCCGAGAAAAATGAAGTCCAATTGTTGGGGGGCTGGCCGCTGCCGTCTTCCTCCCGGAAAAAATAGTACTCCCTGTAGGGGGATTTCCTGTCGGCAAGAGCCTGCCGATACCAGGGATGCTCGTCTGAGGTGTGATTCACAACCAGATCCATGATCAGCCGCATGCCTTTTTCGTGTACCTGCTCCAGAAGACAGTCAAAATCCTCCATGGTGCCGAACTCTTTCATAATGGCATGGTAATCCCGAATGTCATAGCCGTTGTCATCGTTGGGGGAGTCATAAATCGGCGACAGCCAGAGCGCGTCCACTCCCAGCTCCTTCAGATAATCCAGCTTTTCTATGATACCCCGCAGATCCCCGATGCCGTCTCCGTTGCTGTCATAAAAGCTCCGGGGATAAATCTGGTAGAAAACAGCCTCCTTCCACCACTTTTCGGTTATTCTGCCGGGAATGAATTTACTGTCGCTGTCTGCCTCACTGTTTACCAGACGAAGCAACGCGTCATAAAAGTCCGGGCCCAGCTTCTTCTTTGTGAGTCCTGCAACCGTCTTGAGCTTTAAATTTGATATTATGGGATTGGTGATCACCTTCTCGGACAGCCCAAGCTGCAGCAGAATCTTTGCAAGGGCGTCATGCCCAACAGGATTTTCGTATAGTTTGCCAATGGTGCTGTCCAGTGTCAGCAGTTTTTTCTCAGATTTCATCTTCTCAACCATTCTTTTTTCATTCACACATTACCTGTTTCGTCCTCAGTTCCTCACAGATGCGCTCGTATTCCTCTTCATCCAGTGTATATTTCTTCTTGTATAGAAAGTATGAGATCAGCATCAGCACACAGGGCAGCACTGTCATGGTAAGCAGCAGCCCCATACCTTTACCTGCGGAAACTCCGACATGTCCCTCTGCGGTGCCAAAGATCACGCCGGAAATCTCGGACAGCTTCTGTTCCTCTGTAATCAGTCCCTGGGCACACTCCTGCTCCAGATTGGAAATCTGATTGGTGTAATCGGTAACGCCCAGAATCAGGTAGGTAGCTGAGGTAAGCGCCACGATCAGGGCGGAGCTCATCTTTGTGATAAACGGACGCAGGGAGGTGATGATGCCCTCTTCCCTCTCGCCGAATTTATACTCATTATACTCCACTGTATTCATAATGGAGATCATCATGATAAGGTAGAAACAATACTGTCCGAAGTTTGAGAGCATATAGCCCACAACCAGAAGCCAGAAGCCGCCGTTCCCCGGAATGGGAAGCAGTCCGGCCGCAAGCATCATCACATACCCGATGACAGCCACCACCGACATGATTCCCATCAGTTTTTTCCTGTGTATCCGCCTGGAGATCATGGGATAAATTATCATCAAAACCGCTGTAGCGGACATGCCGACTGTAGTAAACAGGGAATACAGCCCGCCATCATATCCGAAAGTGAAATAGATGTAGGTGGAGCCGATGCCGCCGATAACAAGTCCGTTTCCTATCTGCTGGATCAGGAAGATCACCGCCACCCACACCAGCTGATCATTTCGGGCGATTATCTTAAAGGTCTGTGCCAGGGAAACCTTCTTCTTTTGGCCATGATCAGGATTCTCTCTGTGTTCTCTGACGCCCAGCACGGTAAACAGCAGAAACAGCGGGGCAAGAATTGCTATCATCAGAGCAATTCGCCCATAAGCCACCCCGGTACTTCCTCCGATAGCGCTGCCGCCCGTGGTAAACAGGGGAATCAGGATTGAGGCAAGAGTGCTGCCGATTCCCGCAAACAGGGTAGCTCTGGAAGTAAACTGATTTCTGGCGTTTGCATCGGAGCCAAGGGCTGGAATCATTCCCCAGTAAGAAATATCGCTCATGGTATATGTAATGCTGAAGGCAAAATACATCAGTCCAAAAAACCACACGAAGCTCCAGCCCTGAAGATTTACATTAAACATCAGGTAAATCACCACCGAGGTTGAAAGTCCACCAGCCACCAGCCAGGGTTTAAACTTACCGTATTTGGAGCGGGTTCTCTCGATAATATTTCCCATGATTGGGTCGTTTAAAGCGTCAAACACCCGCGCAGCGATCATAATACCTGTGATTGCAGCCACCTGCGCCGCATCCAGAGAGTGGGTGAACAACACAAATGTCAGCAGATAACTGCTGATCAGACAGTACACCGCATCGCGCCCTACCGTTCCCAGCGGATAATAAATTAAATTTTGCTTTGTAACATCTTTTTTTTCTTTCAAATTCAGTTCCCCCATCGTGCCCTGTGGGCACATCCCTTCTCTTCATTTTTTTTCCCGTATTGTTCCCAGGTAATAAAAGCCCTTACACTCGTCCAGAGATACCCGGACTATTTTCCCTACAAGGGAGGCATTTCCCGGTACATGCACGATCATATTGTTGGAAAGCCGCCCTGTGACAAGGTCCTCATTTACCTCCTCTATCAGCGCTTCACAAACACTGCCCTCATACTTTGCCGCCTGTTCCCTCGCTGTGTCCTGAACCACTTTCAGCAGTCTGTCGAAGCCTGTCTTTACCTGGGATTCCGGCACCTGATTCTCCATGGCTGCCGCAGGGGTCCCCGTTCGTCTGGAATAAATAAAGGTAAACGCATTGTCAAATTTCACGGTGCGCACCACATCAATGGTTTCTTCCAAATCCTCCGGCGTCTCTCCCGGAAAGCCAACAATGATATCCGTAGTGATGGCAATATCCGGAATTTCCCTTCGTATCTTCAGTGCAAGGTCAACATACTGTTCTTTGG
>JAIDME010000546.1 GCA_029050705.1 Acetatifactor sp. | reverse complement strand
GAAGTAGGGATATCAGGCGGAGGGACTGTCGGCGGGCTCAGTGGCGTGGATGGCGCCCAATAATCTGCTGCGGGAGTTTTTCGGAGTGGTGAAGGATTTCCTGGCAGGAAACATGTAACAGTTCAGCCATGCAGAATTGATTGTACAATTTTGTACGTGGGAGCTTGCTCACAAAGGACAAATTGTGCAATCAATTCTATAGGGCAAACGCCCGACATGAAATAAATTGCCGGCAATATTTTTTATTGTTGCTGGAGGTGTAAATTCCGGCAATTTATGAATGGCATGGTTGAACTAATATGAAATTATAAGTGAGGCTGAAAATGGATATCAATATCGGGGACACATTAAAATTAAAAAAGCAGCATCCCTGTGGCAGCAGAGAGTGGGAGGTGCTTCGGGTGGGCGCGGACTTTCGGATTAAATGCAAGGGCTGCGGACATCAGGTTATGATAGCCAGGAGGCTGTTAGAAAAAAGTATTAAGGAAATTATATGAGTTTGGACTAAAGTATTTTCCCACTCTGCCGATAATCATTATAGAAATCAGCAAGAGGAGGGAACCACGATGCGTATTGAAGCATATACCCAGGTACAGCAGGTTTACAGCAACAAGAAGGTAAATCAGGTACAGAAAGCAAGCGGAACATCGCATACAGACCAGCTGCAGATCAGCAGTCTCGGAAAAGAGATTCAGGCGGCTAAGGCAGCGCTGGCAGGTACGCCTGATGTCAGAGAAGAGCTGACGGCTCCTATCAAGACTCAGGTGCAGAGCGGAAAGTACAGCGTGGACAATGCGGCTTTCGCGGAGAAATTGCTTAAAAAGTATGAGGAAATGAGGTAGGAAGTCCCGTGGCCAGTTTAATGGAGAACCTGATAGAGGTACTTGAACAGGAATGCATTGAATATGAGGGACTTCTGGGCCTGTCTCAGAAAAAGACACCGATTATCGTAAGCGGTAATCTGGAGGAATTACAGAAAATCACGGATGATGAACAGGAATCGGTAGGCGGGATCACCCATCTGGAAAAGAAGCGGGTTGAGGTTACCGCGGATATCGCCAATGTATTGAACAAGGATGTTGCAACTTTAAAGCTTGCAAATCTGATTGACATGCTGGCGGCCAGGCCTGAGGAACAGCAGAGGCTTGCAGCGGCCCATGACAGATTGCAGCGCGCAGTACATGAATTGCGACGGACCAACGAACAAAACAGAGAACTGTTGGCAAATGCGTTGGAAATGGTGGAGTTTGAGATGAGTCTGCTGCAGGCGTCCAATGCGGCGCCGGAGACGGCGAATTACACCAAAAACGCATATAACACAGGCGATACTATGGGTATTGCCAGCGGAAGATTTGATGCCAAGCAGTAGCAGAGGTGATATTTATGCCATTGATGGGTAACTTATATATAGGAGCATCCGGATTACAGAACAGTCAAAATGCGCTGAATACAACAGCGCATAATCTTTCTAATATAGATACCGTCGGCTATACGAGACAGCAGGTACAGCTGTCAGCCAGGAACTATGTTACACTCCAAGTGAACCCCAGGGCTGTAAATAACAAGCAGACCGGTCTGGGTGTCGAATATTCCAGAGTAAAACATATCAGAGATTATTTTTTGGATAAGACATACCGCAAGGAATCAGGACGCAGTATGTTTTATGAAGTATCCACTGAGGTTTTGGAGGAGGTGGAAAGCCAGCTGGGCGAAATGAACGGCGAGGCATTTCAGACCACCATCGAGGACTTCTGGACATCCATACAGGAACTGGCAAAGGACCCTGCAAGTTCTGTTACACAGGGACTGCTGGTGCAGAAGGCGTCTGAGCTTGTGAGCCGCGCTTCCGCAGTCTATGAGGGCCTCTGCTCCTATCAGGACAACCTGAATGTGCAGATCAGGAACCAGGTGGATAAGATTAACAAATACGGAAAACAGATTCTTGCTCTGAATGATAAGATCAGGGCGATTGAAGCGGGCGGAATTGAGCAGGCCAACGATTTGAGGGATGCCCGGGATCAGATACTGGATGAACTGTCTGAAATGGCCAGTATATCCTTTAAGGAAGATTTGTACGGAGCTGTTTCCGTTCAGATAGAGGGCGTTGATTTTGTGAAGGGTGAAACCTGTTACGAGATGGCGCTGGACGTGGATCCCGTCACAGGCTTTTACACACCGTTCTGGCCTTTTAACGCTACCTATCGGGATCTGGATGACGGTACCAGGGAATACAATATTGACGGTGCGGAGGTCTTCAATCTGAACAGGGAAATTTCTTCAGATCTGGACACGGACATCGGCGGCCTGAAGGCGATGCTCCTGGCGAGGGGCGATCACCGGGCGGATTATACGGACATGGATGTGAACTTCTGCAGTCAGAGTAAGCTGGATGCGCTGAAGCTTGATGATGAAGAGGAGTACTTCAAGGATCCTGAAGGTAATGGGGCGAAATATTATAACAATTTTGTATCCCAGTCAGTACTCATGAACGTGCAGGCGGAATTTGACCAGCTGATTCACAATATTGTCACTAAGATAAACGGTATTCTGGCAGATGCGGCAGGAGTACAGTCTGTGGGCGGCAGCGAGAGCGGAGTGTCTCATACTTTCCAGGATGGAACTTCCATGGAAGAAGCTACACGCACGGTGACGAGTGTCACGCTGACGGACGGCACGCAGCTGGATGAAGGTACAAAGTTCTGGATCGATGAGCCGGGCGGTTACATGCGGGCGAAGGACGGCAGTCCCCTTCAGCTTTTCGAGAAGATCACCACGGAAGGGTATCGCAAGGTCAGCGGAAGCGTGGCTTACACCTATACGGATGAGGACGGTAATGTACAAACGGAAAATAAGGATGTAGACTTCTGGCTTTACGAGGAAGAGGAAGGCCCCGGAACGGCTTCCCTGTACACTATCAACAATCTGCGGATCAATCAGGAACTGATGCAGGAACCGTCCATGCTGGGCTTCAGGCTTAAGGATGGCTCGGAGGACATTAAAACGGCGGAGGCGCTGAAGGATGCCTTCACAGAGGAAATCTACACGCTGAATCCGAATGTAAAGAAGCAGACCTCGTTTATAGATTATTATACGGACCTGGTTTCCCAGGTGGGAAATTCCGGCAAGGTTTTCAGAAGTATTTACACCAACCAGGAGACTACGGTGGAGGGTATCGAGAGCGCAAGGCAGCAGGTTGTCGGCGTATCCTCGGACGAGGAACTGTCAAATATGATCAAGTTCCAGAACGCCTACAATGCGGCGAGCCGTTATATCAACGTAGTCAGTGAGATGCTGGAGCACATCATCAATACGTTAGGAATGTAGAGGAGATAAAGAATGCCTTCACAATTTTTTGGATTGAATATTGCATATACAGGTCTGTTGGCAAACAATGCGGCCATGAACACCACCGCCAACAATATTGCCAACGTGCAGACTGAAGGCTACAGCAGGCAGAAAGTGACCCAGCAGGCCGCAAATGCGCTGAGGGTGTTTCAGACATACGGCTGCGCAGGCGCGGGCGTGGAGACCCTGGCTATTGAGCGGATCAGGGATGAGTTCTATGATGGAAGATACTGGGACAATAATGCGAAGGTGGGCGAGTACAATCAGAAGCAGTACTATATGCAGCAGATTGAGACTTATTTTGATGACAATGGCAAGAATGCAGGTTTCAAGACTGTTTTTGACCAGTTTATGATCACGGGCATGCAGGAACTTCTGAAAAATCCGGACGATCCCACCACCAAGACCCAGTTCATGGGCTATGCGGGGGCGTTGACTGAGTATTTTAACGGTCTGGCGGGCAATCTTGAGAAACTGCAGAAGGATGTAAACCAGGAAATCAAGCTGAAAATAGACGAGATTAATTCCCTTGCGGGAGAGATTGCCAACCTGAACAAGCAGATCAATACCATCGAGCTTACAGGTGCCAAGGCAAATGAACTGCGCGACAGAAGGACGCTGCTTTTGGATGAACTTTCCGAAATTGTGGACGTTGACGTGAAGGAGATACCCATCAAGGATACAAATAACCCTGACAGAGTGACGGGGGCAAACCGCTGCATCATCAGGATTGCCGGAGGTCAGACTCTGGTGGACGGCAGCGAATACAACGGCCTGGAGTGTGTTGCCAGAGAAAGCTGGGAAAAGGTAAATCAGACAGATATCGACGGATTGTATGATGTCTATTGGAAGGATGGCCAGAAATTCAATCTTTACAATGGGGCTATGGGCGGTGCCCTGAAGGGCCTTGTGGAGATGAGGGATGGTAATAACGGCGAGAACTTTACAGGCATGGTGACCGAGACAGGCGTTGACGAGGATGGCAATGACATTGTGACCATCGAAGTCGGCAAGGCTTATCTGCAGGATTTGAATAAGTGCAACCTGTCGGACAGCGGCGGTATCATTAACCTGGGCAATAAAGAGTTTTATTATGATTCCTGGAGCTATCACGTTGAAATAGACGATAACGGAAAAGAAGTGTACAGTTATACCTTTACACTTTCCGGTCAGGATAAGAACCCCAAGAGGGTGACGAATGACAGAGAAGGAAAGCCGGCTTCCATCGGAGCCAGTCTGAATTATCAGGGCATTCCTTATTACATGAACCAGATGAACGAGTGGGTCAGGACCTTTGCCCAGAAGTTTAATGATATTGTAACCTCTGGCTACGATTCCAACGGCGAGCCGGGCATTAAGATGTTTTCCGGGAACCTGGCGGCGGATGATGGTCAGTATGAGTTCCCCGAAGCAACCAGATATGATCTGTTCCTGCGGGGGCGTAAGCTCTTGCAGGAGGCTTATGAGCAGGCGCCTGAGAATATGGTGCTGGAATCGGCGGCAAAGCCGATCTATGAGGCCGCTGTACAGACCCAGGAGTTTAAGGATGCCGTGGATGCCGCGAAGCAGGCAAAGCAGACGGCGAAGACCGATGCAAAGATTGCGGAGATGCTTGCCAATAAAATGGCTACTCCGGATGTGAAGGCTGAAGTAACGGCTACAGCAGCGAATCTTAAGGCAGCCGATCCTACCCTGAGCGACGGGGAGGCAAATAAACGTTCCAGAGAAACTATTGAAAATAAATATAAACCCACTATCACGTTGAC